>JALPXT010000048.1 GCA_023271485.1 Dehalococcoidia bacterium
GGGCCCGGCCCGCACGACACCTATTTCTTCTTCGATTCATTGATAAACGACATGGAGGGCGGGAATGCCAAGAAGGACTGACATAGAAAGGATTCTGCTCATCGGCTCCGGCCCGATCATCATCGGGCAGGCCTGCGAGTTCGATTACTCCGGGAGCCAGGCTTGCAAGGCGTTGCGGGAGGAGGGCTATGAAGTTGTTCTGGTCAATTCGAACCCGGCAACGATCATGACCGACCCTGGAATGGCGGTGGCGACTTACATCGAACCATTAACCCCGGAGGTCATCGAGAAAATAATAGAGAAGGAAAGGCCGGACGCTCTCCTCCCCACCATCGGAGGTCAAGTCGGCCTGAATATCGCCGCGGAGCTTTCGGAGCGAGGAATCCTCAAGAAATATAACGTGGAGCTTATCGGGGCTAAGTTCGAGGCGATCAAGAAGGCTGAAGATAGGATTCTGTTCAAAGAGGCGGTGGAGAGGATAGGACTGCGGATGCCCCGGAGCAAAGAGGCTTATTCCGTGGAAGAAGCGGTGAAGATAGCCGGTGAGATCGGCTATCCCATAGTCATCAGGCCGGCCTACACCCTGGGGGGAACAGGGGGTGGAATAGCCTTCAACCGGGAGGAGTTGGAGGTGATATCCGCCAGGGGCATAGAGTTCAGCCGCATCGGGCAGGTTCTTATCGAGGAGTCGGTCCTGGGTTGGAAGGAATATGAGCTTGAGGTGATGAGGGACCTGACCGACAATGTGGTTATCATCTGCTCGATAGAGAATCTGGATCCCATGGGGATTCATACCGGCGACAGCATCACCTGCGCCCCGGCTCAGACGTTGACCGATAGGGAATATCAGGAAATGCGTGATGCCTCCATAAAGATCATGCGAGAGGTAGGGGTTGAAACCGGGGGCTCGAATATTCAGTTTGCCCTAAATCCCCAAAACGGAGAATTGGTGGTTATCGAAATGAACCCCCGGGTGAGCCGGAGCTCTGCCCTGGCATCAAAGGCCACCGGATTTCCCATCGCCAAGATCGCCGCTAAACTCGCCGTCGGGCTCACGCTGGATGAGATACCGAATGATATAACGAGGGAAACACCCGCCTCCTTCGAGCCCACCATAGATTACGTAGTGGTCAAAATGCCCCGATGGCCCTTCGATAAGTTTGCCGAGGCGGATAAGTCTCTCACCACGCAGATGAAATCCATCGGTGAAGCGATGGCGGTGGGAAGGACATTTGAGGAAGCCTTGCAGAAGGCGGTGAGGTCGTTGGAGACCGGTAAGTTCGATCTAACGAGTCGAGAGTCAAGGGGAGGGGGACTCCAGACTGAGGAGGAATTGCGCCACAGGCTCAGATTCCCCGTTGCCGAGAAAATCTTCCTTACCGCGGAGGCCTTCAGAATGGGCATGGATGTCGCCGAAGTGGCGGAACTCACCATGATCGACCCCTGGTTTCTGGAGAAGATCAGGAACATCGTCCTCCTTGAAACGGAGATCGAGAGATATGATCTCAATCTCATCCCCCGGGATCTGCTCCTGGAGGCAAAGAGGAATGGTTTCTCCGATAGACAACTCGCTCATCTGCTCAAGACCGATGAGCTGGAACTCCGGGGAAAGAGAAAGGAGATGGGGATAGTTCCGACATATAAGCTGGTGGATACCTGTGCCGCCGAGTTTGAGGCCCGGACTCCTTACTACTACTCTTGTTACGAAGATGAGGACGAAGTCGGTGTCACGCAAAGAAAGAAAACGCTCATAATCGGCAGTGGGCCGAACAGGATAGGGCAGGGTATTGAGTTCGACTATTGTTGCGTTCAGGCGGTTTATGCTCTCAGGGAAGAGGGACATGAGAGCATAATGGTGAACTGCAATCCGGAGACGGTCAGCACCGACTACGATACGTCGGATAGGCTGTATTTCGAGCCCTTAACCTTTGAGGATGTCTTGAATATCATCGAAAAAGAGAAGCCTGATGGGGTGATAGTTCAATTTGGCGGTCAGACTCCTTTGAATCTGGCCGTCCCCCTGGAGGAAGCAGGAGCGAAAATAATAGGGACCTCCCCGAATTCCATCGATATGGCGGAGGATAGAAAAAGATTCGGAGAACTCCTCAGAAGACTGGCCATACCTCAGGCCGAGAACGGCACCGCTCTATCCCTTGAGGAGGCGGTGAAGATAGCCGCAGAGATTGGTTACCCCGTCTTAGTCAGACCCTCCTATGTGCTTGGCGGGAGGGCAATGGAGATAGTGTACGACGAAGAAACTCTGGTGAGATACATGAGGGAAGCAATAGAGGTATCTCCGGAAAAGCCGGTGCTGGTGGATAAATTTCTGGAAGAGGCCATCGAGGTTGAGGTGGATGCCATCTTCGATGGGGAAGACCTGGTCATCGGAGGGATAATGGAGCACATTGAAGAGGCGGGAATCCATTCCGGGGACAGCGCCTGTGCCTTGCCCCCTCAGAATCTGGCTCCGGAAACGCTGGAGGTCATAAGGGACTATACCGACAAGATCGCCCGGGAGCTGGAGGTCAAAGGGTTGATGAACATCCAACTGGCGGTGAAGGATGAGAGGGTGTATGTCCTGGAGGTGAATCCAAGGGCATCCCGGACTGTGCCTTACATAAGCAAAGCAAGCGGAGTTCCTCTGGCGAAGATAGCCGCCAAGGTGATGCTGGGCAAGACTCTGAAGGAACTGGGGGTGAGTGAGGTAAGATTCGACCATGTGGCGGTAAAGGAAGCCGTTTTCCCCTTTTCCAAGTTCCCCGAAGTGGATCCGATTCTCAGTCCGGAGATGAAGTCAACCGGTGAGGTGATGGGAATCGATGCCGACTTCGGCGTAGCTTTCTACAAGGCCGAGCTGAGTGCCGGGATGAATCTACCCACAAAGGGCACCGTTTTGATCACGGTCGCGGATAAGGATAAAACGCGAATAGTCCCGGTGGCCAGAAGATTCGAGGAGCTGGGTTTCGAGATATTGGCCACCTCGGGAACTCATGCCTGTCTTTTGGACCACGGAGTCGAAAGCAAGAAGGTGCTCAAGATTCACGAGGGGAGGCCGCACATCGTGGATTACGTCAAGAACAAAATGGTGGACATAATCATAAACACCCCGGTAGGCAAAAAGGCAAGATACGACGATAGTTATATCAGAAAATCGGCCGTGCGATACAACGTTCCCTATTTTACCACCGTTTCCGGAGCGGGGGCGGTAGCGGTGGGTATAGAAGCAAAGGATCAGAAGGTGTTCTTCGAGCCTATACAGGCATATCATGCCAGGGGAGGAAAATGCGCAGTGATACATTGAAAAAGGGATTGCAACGGGCGCCGCACCGGTCATTACTCAAGGCTTGTGGGGTGATGGATGAAGACATGGACAAGCCCTTCATCGCGGTGGTAAATTCATGGACTGATATTGTACCCGGCCATATCCACCTTCGGGGGATAGCCGATGCCGCAAAAGAGGGCATCAGGGAGGCTGGTGGACTGCCCTTCGAGTTCCACACCATCGCCGTATGCGATGGCCTGGCCATGGGGCATGACGGGATGCGGTATTCGTTGCCGTCGCGGGATGTCATCGCCAATTCTATTGAAATAATGGTCAAGGCGCACGCCCTCGACGGGATGGTGCTCATTCCCGCCTGTGACGAGATCGTCCCCGGGCACCTGATGGCAGCAGGCCGGTTAGATATCCCCACCATCGTGGTGACCGGCGGGCCGATGCTGCCGGGAGAATTCAAGGGGAAGGAAGTTGACATAATCGATGTCTTTGAGGCGGTGGGCAGGGTCAGTGATGGCAAGATGGGGATGGATGATTTAAAGGAGTTAGAGGGCTGTGCCTGCCCAGGTGCCGGGACCTGCGCCGGGATGTTCAGTGCCAATACCCTGGCCTGTGGGGTGGAGGCCCTCGGGCTGTCGCTGCCCGGCTGTGGCTGTGCCCACGCTGTAGACGCCAGAAAGATAAGGATTGCCCGGCAAAGCGGGAAGGAGATAGTGAGCCTGATAAGGTGTAATATCACCGCCAGAGAGATAATGACCTACAAGGCCTTTCTGAACTGGATCCGGGTATCCCTGGCGGTAGCCGGGTCAACCAACGATGTGCTGGAGATCCTGGCGATTGCTCGGGAAACGGATGTAGAGATGTCGATAGACATATTTGACCAGTTGAGTAGAACCACTCCACATATCTGCAATATGCGCCCCGGCGGCTCTTATACCCTGTGGGACCTGGATAGGGCTGGGGGCGTTCCGGCGATAATGAAACGGATTGAGCCGCTGCTGACGCTGGACTGCCTTACGGTTACCGGCAGGAGTGTGGGCGAGAATATCGCCGGCGTGGAAGTTCTCAACGAGGAGGTGATCCGGCGCCTCGATAATCCCGTTCATAGCAGTGGTGGGTTAGCCATACTCTACGGAAGCCTGGCCCCTAAAGGGGCGGTGGTGAAACAGACGGCGGTGGTCGAGAGCATGCAAAGAACCAGAGGCCCGGCTCGAGTCTTTGACTCCGAGGAGGAGGCTTTCGAGGCGATAACCGGCGGGAAGATACATAGAGGCGATGTGGTGGTTATCCGCTACGAAGGCCCGAAGGGGGGGCCGGGGATGCGGGAGATGCTCGGGCCCACCTCGGCCATCAGTGGCAGGGGGCTGGCCGACTCCGTGGCATTGATCACCGACGGCAGGTTCTCCGGGGGAACCCGTGGGCCCTGTATCGGACATATAGCACCGGAGGCGGCCGAGGGCGGACCGATCGCCCTTATTGCCGAGGGCGACTATATCTCGATAGACATCCCCAGCCGCCGGATAGACCTGGAGATCGACAAGGCCGAATTTGAGGCGAGAATGAGAGAATGGCGGCCTAAAGAAAAGGAAGTCAAAGGCTACCTCAAGGAGTATGGGCAGGGTTGCTTGAGCGCTGAGCGAGGCGCCAGCATGGAGTAGACATGGGGACTCACGGATTAAGGTGAGCATTCGTGCCCTTGATGTGAACGCCATTTGGTGGTAGACTTAATAATCCCAAACATAGGGGCCTGCTGATGCTTGTCTATCAGCAGGATTGAGGGTCGGTGAGATCGTTCCACTGCGTGTAGAGAACATTGACGGGGAAAGACATCTGATCCACGTTCAGGAGTTGTTAGGTCACGCCAGTTCAAAAACGACGGAGATTTATACTCACGTGAGTCAACGCGACCTCGGCCGGATTCGGAGCCCCTTGGATACGCTGATGTTGACGCATGAGGAAGCAGGGGAGGAATGACCGGCGGAGTTACTACGCCAAGAGTCGAGGATAAACGAAGGACTTCGCATTATATCCCTATTGGGGTGGATAAACGAACTAGTTCGCCAATCTACATTAAAATCAGGCCCATCTTGGGGCACAAGGAAGGAGGAGTGCAGATAGATGAATGAGCGAATTGTCATAGACCCAGAGATACAGCACGGCAAACCGGTGATTCGTGGAACTCGGGTTCCGGTGACGCGCATTATCGGTGGGCTCGCCGGCGGTAAGCCAGTGGCTGCTCTTGTGGCTATTGAAAACGCAGATATGGAAACGGTTTCTCTGAGCGCCAATCCAGGGTTTCTTTCCCTCATCGAGCGGTCACGGGTACGCCAGCAGGCAGAGGGTGGAATATCCAGCGAGGAGATGCGACGCCGACTCGGGTTAAGCCAGTAATGGCGCACGGCGTATAACACGGGCTTTGCGGCTTCGTTTCACTTCGCCCAAACCTTATCAGGCTTCGTTTGTGCCGATACCGTTAGGCGCCATTGCCAGGAAGTTCAAGGAGGAAAAGTGATGCGGCAATTCAAAATCATTGTTGAGAAATTTTTTATAGAAGAATGGGTAAGGGATATCCCCTCATACTGCTCCACGGTGCTATGGTGAGCGGCGTAATATTTTCCATTAAATCGGTTGCAGAAGAATTGTCTAAAAATTATGACGTTATTATCCCCGATCTGCGTGGACACGGCGGAAGCAAAAATATGCCGGGCCCGTACACAACAGTACAGCATGCAGAGGATACAAAGAAGCTACTGGACGCGCTCAATGTTAAAAACGCTTATATTTTGGGATATTCGTATGGGGGTGTGGTTGCGCAACAGATAACATACACGTATCCGTCACTAGTAAATAAGCTGATTCTCACCTGTACAATTTCATATAATAAAATTACTTTACGGGAAAAAATTGAGGGAATTATTATTTTATTCGCTCTACGACTTTTAGGTGTCAATAGACTTGCTCATCTTACTACAAGCTATAGTCCTGAACTTAATAATAATCCTGCGCTGAAAAAAGAAATGCAAAAAATGTTCGCAGATAATGATACAAAGGCAGCCGCAGCAGTGTTAAAAGAAGCATTTACTTTTGACAGCCGGTCGTGGGTGCACAATACTCGCTGCCCAACTCTCATTATTGGAGGATTAGCCGATATTGCAACACCGATACATCATACCTATTTTTTACACGATAAAATCAAAGGTTCTCAACTGGAGATATTTGAGGATGCCGGCCATACTTTGATTTGGACACACAGTAAAAGGCTTGTCAGCGTGGTAAAGAATTTTTTGAGATAGCAAATCTCCCAAATTACCTTCGGCAACTTCTTTTATCCGCAGAACGTCAGGCGCAATCGGCTTCAGGATGTGCAAACTGGCAAGTATAAGTCTATGATATCAGGCAGGGCCGGTCAATGGTAGACTCAGCAGGAGAGGGGCCCGATTTATCGGGCGGCCCCTCTCCCCGTTGCGCTGCACTTATGGCATCACGGGTAGACATCCTGGAAGCCGGCCACCCACACGGCAGGTCTGGTGGGCTCGTTTTCCCAGAAAAGCGACCCGATGGTGCCGTCCTCATCGGCAACGTACCAGATATAGCTTCCATCAGAGGTGGCGTTTGGGTGCCAGTCACGGCCGCCCCTCGCCGACCTGACCGCGGCGTCATCATCGAGTAATCCCGCAGCGACAAGCTTATCTATGTCGATCATGCCGTTCTTCTGGTCGCCCCTATCGCGAAAATCGCCATCTCTGTTAGCGTCGACTGGCACTCCAACGTCGGGGCCCCAGATCGGCCATTCCCTCACGGCAGGATCCGCAGTGTAGTAAGCCATGACGCTCAGCTCCAGGGTGTGCTTATCAGCGTCATAGGATGCCTCATCGCCCCGGCGAAGGAACCCGGCGAACTGTGGCACAAGCAGCGCCGCCAGGATGGCCAGGATCGCCAGCACAATGATGATCTCGATCAGGGTAAAACCTCTCTGCCCTTTGATGAACTTTTTCATTTTGTTTAACCTCCTCTTTTATTAGTTTTAGGTTTTGAGTTTCACCTCCTTTCACCTCATGATACCGCAAGACCATAAGCCTGACAATCCCTCAACAGGGTGATTTAGCGCTCACTCTTTTGAGTGATGCCGCTGGCCTGGTCATTGGTCAGAAGAGCCTCTCAATAACCCTAACATAAGTAAGATTCAAATACAACCAGGCTACGAGCAAAACAAAAAAGGCGAGCACCGCCGTGGTTAATATCTGCACCATCCTGGGTCGCTTTTTCCTTAAATTCCACATATAGGAAAAGAACAGCGCACCGGAGAGAATCTTGAGCGCCAAAATATACTCCGGACCCAGGTAGAAAAGACGCAGCATCACCGGATTAACCTCCCTTACCATGCCGGAATGTATCATCTCACGGGTAAGGAAGTAATCCGCGAGATTAAGGAGAAATATCAGCGCCAACTTAATGGCCAACCAAACGTCTCTCATACCCTAAATTTTGGCAGGTGATGTTGCCTGACTCTATTATAAGCACAGTCCGGCGCCTTTTGCAACATTCTTAGATTGCACCGGGATCAAGGGGGCCTCAAAAAAGGCCGCGGGACATTGTGCCCCGCTGCCTTTCGGTGCCGGCCATGCCCTGGGATAACTTACTGCCTGGCAATGATGATCCCCACCATAATCCATCATCCATCGCCGCATCCAGAGCCTCGGCCACCTCCAGAGGAACCTTCTCGTAACGCAAGACGGTGTACTCATCGCCGGTCGTATTATCCAGCAGTCTCAAACTCATATCCAATTGGGAAGTGAGCCGTAGTCATCTGGTCAGATGCCAGTACAGACCCTCTCCCATTATCGTATAGAGCGGCAATACATACAGTCATCAAGCCCTCTTCATCCTGCCTTCAATTATAACGCATCTTACTTGTTGACAAACGCCTGATACGTCTCGCAATACAACTGTCGTAATGGAAAGGCCTGACCCCCGCTCACAGAAGTCTAGCGCCTATGGGGCCTCAGATGAATCGCTCGTGGGTGCTCAGTCTCGCCGTTCCCCTTGCTATCCGCTGATGCACGGCGGCGCTTAATGGTTGCAAGCTCATAACGCTTGCCCTCCATTCCACTGTCCCGGAGCTTGCGGATAAACTCTCCAATTTCATTCAGTTCCCCCTCGCTGATGTGTGGATTCAGGCGAAGGATTTCCTCCGGTTTCATGTGCTCGACCATCTCACACCTCCTAAATTATCAACGGGAGATAGGTTCCTGGAGTATGAAGAACGATTTCTGTCGCACGTTTTACCATATAATCATCAAAAAGACTAGAGTAGTTCCTGGTTTTGCTGCTCAGTTCTGGGGTTTCACCATAGTCATTTATCAGTAGATTCAGATCCCGCCGAAGAACCTCCATCGAGATTCCGTGACCATGTGTATGCCACCTATTCGTGTTGTTGAGTTCTCTGGCGATCTCTTCCGCACGTTGTGCCCGCATTTCATCAGTCACGGGGTTTTTCTGTGTTGCGGTTTGTTTCCAATTCTTGAACTTATACTTCGCAAGCCATTCTCTCAGTAGTGATGCCGTATCGTTTCAACAATGCGCTGCACAACTTCGATGTAACCGCCCATCGTAGTGACTACGATAGTCAATTTCGTTTGGTCTCGTGATTGTTGTCGTTTTTCCTCGATGACATCCCTGATAGCATCATCGACACCTCCGACCAATGGGCCTGTAAACGCCAAGAAGTCCGATTTGAAGAAATCTTCTAGCACATGGGCGCGCTCATTAAGCTGTTGCTCGATGAACTCATTGGCACCCCTCGGAGGTCGACTAACTAGATTCTCCATATCACCAAACCGTCATCACCGGCGCCGGTCGCTCCACCTGGCTTGGGCTGCTTTTCTCACTATCTCACTTCTCCGCCAAAATAGCCCAGAGTAAACTACTTCCTGGGGCTCGCTTATCCGGGCAATAAATATACCATCATCGACCATAGTCTGCCATACTTTCAGAGGTTTGTCAGGGCCTGTCAGGCCTCACCCCTGCCCTTCAAGGGAGACTGGAAGGGGATTCATATGTGGGAGGCCTTTCCCAGGGGCGATCGAGGTCGGGAGACCCCTCCGGCATGGGGGTGAGGTCCATAAAAACTACCTGCCTGCGGCGGGCTTTGGTGCCTGGCAATGACCACGACAAGAAGTCAAAGGTCAACACCTGACCCCACGACATTTTTTACATGCCAGGCACACCAGAAAGGGGGGAGCGGGGCCTTGCGCCCCGCTCCTTTTTGGTTACTCCGTTTCACCACACCCGCCATACTCTTGATCCCTTCCTTATTGCTGGCGTGCGATAGCGATCGAGAGGAAATTGGCGTCGTTTGGGGAACCACTGCCCCAGCCCGTTCCATAGTACTGGACAAAGCCGGCGTAGGACCTGCCGTCATCCATCCGCTCATCTATATCCCGGCATACCTCCAGAGGGACGTTCGTGTAGAGCAAGACGGTGTAGTCAAACATGCCACCGGGAGCACCAGACAGCTCCCGGTTCTCAACCACCCCCCAATATCCTTCCCACCTGTTCTCCTGCAAAATGGGCCGCTCCAGATACGGGCCGTCCCAGCCGGCGACACCGTCAGCATGCCAGAGTTGACTCCCTGCAGCACTGTCATCCCCGCTCCACTCGGTGGGCCACTCGCCGGTATCCAGGTAGTAGAGAAAGACCGCCTCTCTCATCTTCTCGTGCTGCCCCATTATCTGGGTGGCGTCGGCCTCATCGGTTATGTCGAAGAAGTTGGGCAGCACCAGCCCTACCAGGATGGCCAGGATGGCCATCACCACCAGCAGCTCGATGAGGGTGAAACCCTTCTGGTTGCGGTGGATCTTCCTTGCTTTGTCAATGAGTCTCTTCATTTTTCCTCCTTTTCTTAGTTGACGGTCAACAGTCTTCAGTTAACAGTCCCACCGCCCATCCTCCCTCCTCTTAGATTTCTATACATGTTCTTGCTTTGTTTATCACCTCCTTGCCCTGCTTATTTGGCCTTACTTCTAAAGCCTTGCATCATCAACCCCCCCCTTCTGTAAATAGCATAACACAGGAATGTTAAGGCTAAGTTAACGTTTTGTTAAGAGATGGTTAAAAGTTGAGATTCCTGTTTTTCTTCTCACCTCCCTTTCTTAGTCGAGGGCCTGGGATCTAGAGTCTGGAGTCCCCGCCCCGCCCTTCCGTCTTCATGGTAGCCCTCACTCACTCTTTATGATAACCCCCTCATTTGCGGTATGTCAATCACTCAAGAGAGTGAT
>JALPXT010000049.1 GCA_023271485.1 Dehalococcoidia bacterium
ATGGATTGATATTGGAAGGGGAGAGCACGATAGACGAATCTATGGCTACCGGCGAATCGATGCCGGTGCGCAAGAAAGCGGGTGATGAGGCGATTGGCGCCACCATAAACCAGCAAGGCCTGCTGAAGGTAAAGGCGACCAGGATAGGCAAGGATACTTTCTTGTCCCAGGTGATCAAGATGGTCGAGGAATGCCAGGGCTCTAAGGTCCCCATGCAGGAGTTTGCCGACAGGGTGACGAGCTATATGGTGCCCGCGGTACTCGGAACAGCCCTGGCAACCGTCGTCGCATGGCTCATCTTCCCGGGCTTTTTTTTGAACATCATCACCTGGGCTGAACCGTTTCTTCCCTGGATAAACACCGAATTGGGGACGGTCACGCTGGCCCTCTTTGCCGGTATCGCCGTCCTGGTCATCTCCTGTCCTTGCGCTCTGGGCCTGGGCACCCCCACGGCCCTGATGGTGAGCAGCGGTATGGGCGCGGAGCATGGGGTCCTGATCCGTCACGGAGAGGCGATTCAGACCATGAAAGAAATTCATACTATTGTCTTTGACAAGACGGGAACTATCACCCGGGGCAAGCCAGGGGTGACCGATATCCTCAGCGACCGGGAATTTAAGGAAGAGGATATTCTTTATATTGCAGCCAGCCTGGAGCAAGGGTCAGAGCATCCGCTGGGGCAGACCGTGGTCAGAGAAGCCAGGGAACGGGGCAATGGTCTGGCCGAGGTAAACGATTTCGCGGCCATTCCCGGCAAAGGCGTAAAAGGCATGGTGGATGGCAGGGGAGTCCTGGTCGGAAATCAGAAGTTGATGAGCGACTATCGAATAGATTTCAGTCAATTCATGGATAGGTTGGACAGGCTGGAAGATGAAGCCAAGACTGCTATCCTGGTGGCGATTGATAGCAAGATAGCCGGTATCATTGCCGTGGCCGATACCTTGAAAGAGGACTCAATCCGAGCAATCGCTGAATTGAAGGAGATGGGCATGGAGACAGCGATGATCACCGGGGATAACCGCAGGACTGCTGAGGCAATTGCCAGGAAAGTCGGAATAACCCGGGTGTTGGCCGAGGTCCTGCCCCAGGATAAGGTAGCCGAGATCCGGCGCCTGCAGGATACGGTGGGGATGGTGGCGATGGTTGGCGACGGTATTAACGATGCTCCGGCCCTTACCCAGGCCAATGTGGGAATAGCCATCGGCACGGGAACCGACATCGCCATTGAATCATCGGACATTACTCTCATAAGAGGAGACTTAAGCTCAGTAGTGACCGCAGTGAAGCTCTCGCGGGCTACGTTCAGGAAGATCAGGCAGAACTACTTCTGGGCCTGGTTCTACAACGGGCTGGCCATCCCCCTGGCGGCCTTCGGGCTGCTGCATGCGATGATCGGGGTAGCGGCGATGGCCATGAGCTCCGTCAACGTGATCACCAACTCCCTGCGGCTGAGGAAGGCAAGGATCGAACCGGGCAGGCAGCCAGGAGGCAGGGGGTAGATGATCCCTGATGGAGTGGCTGATGGAGCGTTCGGCCCGAAAATGGCGGAGACTCCTCTTGAATCCGCTGGTCGGCCGCCTCTTCGGGTTCAACATCAACCGGCGCACCCTGGCAAGCATCGAAAGGGTCGGGCTGGAGATCGAGCGGGTGCAGAATCTGGATAAGATGGGCATCGTCAAGTTGATTGTAGCTAAACCGTAGTTTCAATCCACGCCCCGCGTGGGGGGCCGGCTCAGGCTCTATGTCAGCGGCTGACCCCAGAGAGTCTCCAATTCTTGAACAGTCTTGTTGAGTTCATTGACACGTTGCATCTTCTGCCGGGGCATCATTCTTCGATATCCCTGGATCAGCATCTTCTATACACCACAACTGCGATGATGAATTCTCATGAAGATCTCCAGCAGATTCCCTGACTGGATATCAGAAACATCCACATCATACAAATATGTCCACTGAGGAGGCCAGGTCCCGTTCAATCCTCAGAGGCAAGGACACGCCGTCGTTGCATTATTCCCATTCCTTTCTGAGAACTTGACAGGGACTGGGACTTGATGTACAGTACATAACAGTGGTAGGGTCTGGGGAGGTTCCCACGAGGTGCTTCCCCAGTTGCATTATAAGGAGTCTTTCCCTGTAATGCAACCGCGCAAGGGAGTTAGACGGAGAGTTTCCGCCTGGTAATTGTTAGGCCGCCAACACAAATCAGGAGGAGGCTTCAATGGCAGAACCAGTTGCCGTGACACCAACCTATGCTAGCGGTGATCTTGCACACATTCTTGAGATCGAGCAACGCCAGATCGAGGACACAGTCGCTGATCTCAGTGAAGAACAGATGGTATGGCTCCCAAATCCGAAGGCTAAATCGGCGCTGGACATCATATGGCATCTTGCCTATCCACAGTTACAGCATCCGAAACCATCCAGCAAGATGGAGGCACTGAAAGGCTTGCGAACAGCCTACGATAGGTTACAGAAAGAGATCGCAACGCCGGGGAAGCTAGATGAGCCGGTGACGTGGTGGACCGGTGGGGAGATTCCTTATCGGGGTGTTGTGTGGGGTGCGATTCGCCACCGCAGCTACCACCTGGGAGAGCTGGTCTATCTCCGTCAGGCAATGGGTCTGGATGAGCCAAAGTACTATCACGAAGAGTGAGACTATTGGGATGTCTTTCGATGGGTCGTGGCGGCCTAACAACTCGCTGCACCGGACCGCTATTCCGCTGGAGTTCCATTGCCGCAGGTGAGCTTGGTCGTTGGGCGGCATACGCCTGGTTGTAGGATAATCGTATTGTGATCAGAAATAATGTACTTGTAGAAGATTTTTTGTCCAAAATGAGTGTATCTCTGAGGGAAGTGATCAATGATATTAATTATTCGTGAAGCCGTAACTACAGAGCAAATTAAGCAAATGACCGAACAGTTTGGTAGTAACTTTATCAAACTGGCGGTGGATGTCAACCGTGAAATTTTAGCTGGTGGGGGGGAACTCCATGCCGATTGTGAACAAGCTTTGCTCGATGATAATAGCCAACAAGTTGATATTTGGGCCGCAGATTGGCATCCCGAAACCAGAAACGTCACGTTCGAGTCAATCATTAATATACGTCCACGACAGCAGAATTTCAGTATGGAAGTGCAAGATCCAGCGTTGCGTAGCAGAATAGAAAAGATTATCCGTGAATTACTGGAGGTCGCCTGATATGAAGAAATCATTGAGAGCACGCTACAAGAAAATGAACTGGCAGCAACAACTTGGCAATATGGCCTCGACTTTGGCCCGTGTTTCGAACAATGCAACGATTTCAGAGCATGACGAGATAGTGAGTATGTGTCTCCGTGAAGCTGCGTGTTTCATTGAGTGGAGCGCCCCCGCTGTTCCATCTGAAATTTTGCTAGAACTGGCGACTATGCAGCGGGAACTTTTGACTTGGCAACGGGTTTGGCCTATTGAAGACGCGCGTTCTCTCCTGGCCTTATATGCTCGTAACCAATCTGACCGTATTTTACACATGGCAGGGGTTTATAGTTTCGGCGATAAATCATCTGTTGCAACTTAAAATGCCGCCCAACAAGGGCTTCACCTGACGCGGCTGAGCTGCGGCCCAATCGGAGGCTGCACGCGCTTCGAGGTGGGTTGGTCAGCGAAGGTACTCGCCCCGCACCCGCCGCGCAGGTGAAGCCCAAGTAGTTGGGGCAATAGAGAATACAGGAATAATTCATGGGACAAGAAAACCCGACAATAAGGGACATAATTTCAGCACAGAAGCATGTATATAGGTATCTCAGGCCCACGCCACTGTATAATTACTCAACTTTAAGTGACTTAGTGGGAACAAGTACATGGATAAAACACGAAAACCATCAGCCTGTTGGTGCATTTAAGGTTCGTGGAGGATTGAACCTGGCGGCTAACTTGACAGATGAGGAAAGAAATAACGGGTTATTTACAGCGTCAACAGGCAATCACGGACAGAGCATTGCCTATGCCGCCAGAGCATATGGTATAAAATCTGTCGTAGCTGTTCCTGAAAAGGCTAATCCAGGAAAAGTGGCTGCAAGGAGAGGATTGGGAGCAGAAGTGCTTTTTCATGGTGCAGATTTTGATGAGGCGCGAGAATGGATAAAACAGATCGCGAAAGACAGGAGAGGCAAATTTGTAGGTCCTACTGATGAACGACTTATACATGGAGTGGGAACATATGCTCTTGAAATCTTGAATGACCTACCTTCGGTTGATACCATCATAGTGCCAGTAGGGGCTGGCAGTGGGGTTTGCGGGACAGGTATTGTAGCAAAAACTATTAATAAAGATATTGAGATAATAGCTGTCCAGTCCGCCCAGGCACCCGCCATGAAGTTAAGCTGGGACAGTGGAACGATGGTGGAAGCAGAAATGAAGACATTTGCAGAGGGGCTGGCAACAAGAGTTCCCTTTGAGAATACGCAGCGTATTATGCGTGAGTATGCGGATGATTTCATATTGGTAGACGATGAAGACATTAAATCGGCAATCTATATCCTGTTGGAGCATACTTACAACTTAGTAGAAGAAGCGGCCGCAGCACCCTTAGCAGCATCCTTACAGATACGAGAGAGATTGAAAAACAAGAATGTTGTGCTTGTTGTAAGCGGAGGGAACTTATCAATGCAAAATCTTAAAGATGTGGTTCTGAACTGAAAACATCGAACGTTTGCGAGAATTCTACAAGGATGCTCTGCAAATTGAACCCCAGACTTACGGTGATAGCTACGTGGAATTCCCTACCGAGTGTGGAACCTTGTCGCTGTTTAGCCTGACGGCTCACGAGGAGCTAGCGCCGGGATCGGCACAATCAGCGGCTAATCGTTCCCTTGAGTTGGAGTTTCAGGTAGCTGATGTGGATGAAGAGTATGTGCGTCTGCAGGAGATGGAAATCGAGTGGGCAAAGCGTCCTACGACCCAGCCGTGGGGAAATCGCTCGATTTACTTTCTTGATCCCGATGGCAATTTGATCAACTTCTACACCCGTGTCGGCAACACTTGACGCTGGAAGGTAGCGCAAGTCTGTAGGCAACCTTATGACCCGCATTTCTGGGAAGAGCAAATGCCCGTCCAGCGAGCACAATGTCGTGGTTTAGATAGCGGGAGGTTTGATTGTTTCCGCAACTGTGGGCGAATTTGCACCGGTAAGTCTTGCTTTCGCCTGGACACAAGCGAGCAATGTTCCTCTGATTCTGGGACAGGTGAACTTCTTTCTGGAGTTTGATGTGTGTTTCTTTCGCTCTCAAAAGACATTCGAGGTGAAGCCTAAAGAGCGATAAGAGCTCTTGCACCAGGGGCGCGCGCTAACTCCCCGCAGCACAAAGGAAACAACAATGATAAAACTGTCAAAGAATTATGTCGATAAAGCCAAAACGTTCATTGTGAATCGAGGACGTCCTCTGGAGCAGGCACTCTGCCGTTACCATTTTGATGGCGGACCAAAGGAACATATTCTGGTTGAGCTTGGAAAATTCCAGAATGCCGACGGTGGATTCGGAAATGCTTTGGAACCAGATTTAAGGGCATCAGAAAGCTCCGTGCTTTGTACTACCTTCGCTCTGGATATCCTCGCTGATCTGGATTTCTCATCTAACGAAGTGATGATTGAGAAATCTGTCAATTACGTCATGCGAACGTATGATGAGGAGAAGTATACCTGGAGATTCATCCCTGAGACTACTGATACGAGTCCTCATGCGCCATGGTGGAATCAGGATGGACTTGAAAAGACATTTGGGAACTTTCTCGAAAATCCAAGAGTGAAGATTTGCGGATACCTTTTTCACTATCAGGAACTAACACCACAGGACTTTCGCGATGACATACTGAATCGTGTTCTTGCTCACATAGAAACCAGAGAAGACAAGGTTTCCGGTGATACTCTTAAATGCTATTTGCATCTTTTACAATGTGGGAATCTGCCATATGACGCTAAAGTACGTCTGAGACATAAACTCGAACGTATGATTCCGGCATCAGTTGAAACCGATAGTACAAAATGGAAAGAATATTGTCTGAAACCGATTGGGACGATCAAATCCCCAAATTCTCCGTTTCTGCATCTTATTGATCAGGCATTCGAAACGAGTCTGGATTATGAAATTCAGAATCAAGACGAGGATGGCTCATGGAAGCCTTTCTGGTCCTGGGGTAAGGTATACCCAGAAGATTGGAAGGTAGCGAAACAAGAATGGAGCGCAATATTGACTTTGGATGTACTCAAAGTTCTAGAGGCTTTCGGTAGAATAGGAAAATAAGTGCAGAACAATTGGATTCACCCCCCCTTTTCCGCATCGAGCAAATAAGGGATCTGTTTGCGCATGAAAAATGTTAGTCGACTTCCGAGGCTCTATGGCGAACTATCCTCTTGGTGGCCAATCCTTTCGGCTCCGGAGGATTATGCCGAAGAGGCCCAGTTCTATCGTCGCCTAATCGTTTCCGAATGTTCCAATCCTCCCGAAACCTTGCTGGAGCTGGCATGCGGCGGAGGTAACAATGCGTCCCACTTGAAGAAGTATTTCCGCATGACGCTGGTCGACCTCTCGCCAGATATGCTTGTGGTCAGCCACTCGCTCAATCCTGAGTGTGAGCACATTCAGGGGGATATGCGTACCGTCCGGCTTGGCCAACAGTTTGATGCGGTCTTCATCCATGATGGTATCGTGTACATGACCTCCGAGAGGGATCTGCGACAGGCGATCGAGACGGCATATGTGCACTGCAAGCCCGGTGGGGTGGCACTGTTCGCGCCAGATCACACGCGAGAGACATTTCGCTCCTCAACCAAACATGGTGGCCATGACAGCAGAGATTGGAGCATGCGGTATCTGGAATGGACCTGGGATCCGGATCCGGGCGACACCACCTATTTTACTGACTTCGCGTACCTTCTGCGCGACGCTGATGGTCAGGTGCGCTGCGAGTACGACCGGCATTTGTGTGGCCTCTTCGGTCAGCAGGACTGGCTCCGCATTATCAGTGAGGCAGGCTTCCGCGCTCGCGCTGTCCCCTTTGAGCATAGCGAGATCGAACTTGGCTCCTGTGAGGTTTTCACAGGGTTGAAGCCCCCGGCCAAATCCCAGCAGGAAGGGTGGATGTCCAACACCCTCTGCAGCACCCTTAGCAGCATCCTTACAGATACAGGAGAGATTGAAAAACAAGAATGTTGTGCTTGTTGTAAGCGGAGGGAACTTATCAATGCAAAATCTCAAAGATGTGGTTCTGACTTAGTGTGTAGGGGAGCGGGGACTACACGCTACAAACTACCCCCTACCCTCTAGCCAGCGAGCAACCATCAACCGTGAGCCGAAAACCTGACAACCTGGGCAGGGGAGAATCCCTCTGATGATCTTGAACTCTCCGATTACTTTCTGAATCGGATCAGATGCGTAAAGACCATTCTCGTCACTTCGCCGCGCTCAGAGATGGAACGACGGTATTCATACCTCTTTGAGCCATCGAAATCTTTAGCGCGAACTCCGTCTTAATCGACAACAATACTCTCATCTGACTGACACTCCCGCGCGGGAGCAACTTGATCTGCCATTTTGGCATCTCAAGATTGTTTCAATCCACGCCCCCGCGTGGGGGGCCGGCTCAGGCCCTATGTCAGCGGCTGACCCCAGAGACTCTCCAATTCTTGAACAGTCTTGTTGAGTTCATTGACACGCTGCATCTTCGGCCGGGGCATCATTTTTCGATATCCCTGGATCAACATCTTCTATACACCACAACTGCGATGATGAATTCTCATGAAGATCTCCAGCAGATTCCCTGACTGGATATCAGAAACATCCACATCATGCAAATATGTCCACTGAGGAGGCCAGGTCCCGTTCAACCCTCAGACGCAAGGACACGCCGTTGTAGGGGAGCGGGATGAGTTAGGCGCGTCTGAGAACTTGACGAGGACTGGGACTTGATGTATACTATCTAAAAATGGTAGGGTCAGGGGAGGTTCCCATCGGGTACTTACTCAGCCCACAAGCGAGTTAGGCGGAGAGTTTCCGTCTAATGATTGTTATCTGTATGAGAAATGAACAAAAGATGATTGCGATACGATGATTGATATGCTCTATATTCACCCTGAGTATCGGGGCAAGGGTATCGGATCAAAATTGGTCAGACACGTGGAATCATTATGCAAAACGGAAAAGTTATTTACCTCAACGAATCAATCAAATCTTCCCATGCAAGGACTATTGAACAAATTAGGATATGTCCCGAGTAGTTTTATTGACAATCTTGATGAGGGTGATCCTGAAGTAGTCTATTCTAAGAGGATAAAAGAAGACAGATAACAAACGGATGGAACTAACGGCGTATCCGCCGTAGCTCATCCTTATCGTTCGACAACAAGAAACGGGATAAAAAGCATGATCATCTGGACTGATTATATGAAATATAGAACAAAAACAAGAGGATTTGATACTGATACAATTGAACATATACTTACCAGTTCTGGAGAACGATATTATGATACATCAACGCTTCGTATGGTTGCTATCGGTAAGCATGATACTCGATTGGTTTTAATTCCATATGAAAAAGATAACGGAGATATAGTTCCAGTTACAATACATGCAACGACACGTAAACAGATTAATTTCCGTATTAAAACGGGGAGGTTCGTAAATGAATAAGATTAAGATGGCATATTTTAAAGAAGAAGATGTAATTCATCTGATAGTTTCGGATGAAAAAGAAATGGGAAGTATAGAGATTAGCCCAAATATAACAGCGGAACTAAATGAAAAAGGTGAATTAATAGGAATTGAGATTTTAAATGCAAGCGAATTCCTTCGAGATTCTGTATTGGACGATGCTCAAGCAAAGTTACTAAATCTCCATGTGAAAGGTCATGTATGATGACACTTTCATATTCAGTGGGTGGCAAATTCACTTGGTAGAATGTCAATCACCCATGCCGTGCCGATCGTACCCCCCGACTCGGTTTCAATCCACGCCCCCGCGTGGGGGGCGACCGTATCTCCCAGATACGAATCGGCATCAAATGTGCCATTTCTGACATGTCCTCGCGCATCACGAAACGAATAGGGAGGGGAAACTCCCGAAGCTCGCGGATCTCTCCTGTAATCCGCGGTCGCTCTAGGTTGGCGACAAAGGCACTTCAAACAATCAGTGGCCCCTCGGGATCATAACCGGGATTGGCGCCCACATGTTCCACTCTTCCCCTCCAGTTCTTCCCCAGAAAGTAAAACCGCAGGCTGGCGGAGTCGCAGAAGGAAGCTGACTGCAGGCTGAAGGAGGCCGGGAAGGTGGAGTACTTCTGCCAAAAAGACGCCGAGGCTGCCGTCGCGAAACTTCTCATTGAGAAGTCGCTCTACCATTCCTGCGAATGCAGCGTTGCGGAAAAGGTGGCCTATGCCAGGGACAGACCCCCGAAGAACGGAGGGTATCGAAGATCAGATACATCCTTGAGGGACATGTGGTCGAGCGTTCGGATGAGGTCGAGCAGATGAGGGAGGCTGCAGGATGCTTTGTTCTTCTGACCAACACTCCCACCGAGGGAGAGATGGCCCATTCACGCGCAGATGTACTCGTAGCCTACAAAGAGCAGCACGGGATCGAGCGTAACTTCGGCTTCCTGAAGGACCCGCTGTTCGTCAACGATATGTTCGTGAAGAGACCGGATCGTATTGAAGTGCTGGGCTTCATTCTGCTGACTTCCTTCTTGGTCTGGAACCTCATGGAGCATGTGATGCGCCGGCACTTGAAGCGGACTGATTCGACCATCCCCGGCTGGGACGGGAAGGCAACGCACAAGCCGACATCCTTCATGATGACAACGAAGTTCAAAGGAGTGCTGCTAGCTGAGTTGGACGGGGAGTGGTGCTTCCTTGCCCCATTGTCTTCCGAGCAGCAGCAGTATGTTCGGGCGCTGGGACTAACCGAAGAATCGCTTCTGAGGAAAGGCAAAACGCGAGATCACAAATTACCCGGTGGAGGCCGTGAGGGGTGGGGAATGTGAGCTGCTTGGCAACAGCCAGATAACTACCGCAAATACATAAACGACTGAGGATGCGAAGACACCCTGCCTGGTCGGCAGACAGGCATGAAGTTGTTTAGTGGCAATGGAAGGTCATACATTCTTGTAGAGA
>JALPXT010000005.1 GCA_023271485.1 Dehalococcoidia bacterium
TCGTGTCATGATTATCTCCCTCTTTGAAGGTGATTGAACATATGATATTATAGGGTTTGTGACCTCAAATGACAAGGGGCATAACTGGTGAACCTGAGCAAAAGACACAAAACGATGTATTGACGCACTATTGCCAATATGATAATCTGTGAACGAAGGATGGTTTGAAAATGGCGAAAGACTATCGGGAATACATCGCGGAACTGGTAGAATGGAGCTCCTTTGAGCTTAAAGATGAGATAGAGAAGGCAAAGGCTGAATTCTTTGGAAGTGATGAGGAGGCCGAGATCTATGAGCACGATGATCTCGCTCAAACCCTTTTTGAACTGTGGTTTATCCTTCGAAGGCCCTGCAATGCCTCAGGAATGACCCCTCTGGATATTTTCATCTCTGAAACCCGGGACGTCCTTCCCAAAAAGGAGCGCAAGATATACAAGGGCTTCCGGGATAATATCCTGGGCTTTTTCAAAGTCATGGAGACAGACCCTCTTATCAAATTGATGGACCTGAGCACCAGAAACGAGTACTCGATTTCCCAACCTCGGGGGACATGGGAAAAAGTAAGCCGGGGGGAGGAAGTGGCTGACGAATCGGAAGCTTCGCCGTTGGAGCCAGGGGCATGTATCGCTGGTACTCTCCTCCCATTTCAAGGCTTTTGGGTACTCACTGGTGACCCGGTAGTCTTCTCTGAACAGACCGCCTATCTAATAGAGCGCCGGTTCAGGCGTGAAAGGGATATAGAGGTGAGTTATCGGGATGTTTTTGAGCTCCTTTCAGAGCCACCCCTGGAAGTGGAAGAAAGCCTGGACAGCTTAAGGGAAAGGATTTCTTACATCCTGGCCGAGTGGGACATCGCCAATAAGTTTACCGTTGAAAATCTGGAAAAGAGACTTAAGAAGACCTCACCGGAAAAGCTCGCTCAAGCGATAGGTAGAATCCTCACCGACCTCGGAATCTCCTCAGAGGACGTCAACCAGGAATTGATAAACCTGCTTTGTAAGCTTCATCCTTTGCTTCAAGAGGAAAAGGAAGTCGGCTTGCTTTCTAAACTTCGCGGTCTAGTTAAAGGGAAGAAGAAGGAAATTGCCGCCGGCCCCTGGGAGATCGTATTGAGGAAAGATCTTTATGATTACCTTCAATTGAAGATACATCCAGATTCCTATCCTGATCCAAAGCAGCTTCAGCAGGCGATTGATAAGGCTGAAGAAGAGTGTCTCAACACGCCTCAGGAAGAGCTTGCGGATAGAACCCCCAGAGAAGTAATCCGAGAGGAAAGGAGAAGGCTCGGTCACCCCCACCCGGACAGGATATCCTACCAGATCTCGCTTACTCCCATTGAATATCGGATCCCTATCCACGAAGAGTATCATCGTGCTTTTGGAGAGCAAAGGAAAGGTGAGTTCACTCAGGCGATCGAGATATATGAATCCATCCTCCCTCAATTCGAAGAGCACCCGGATTCATTCCGACTACTTGGCAACCTGGGAACTTGCTATGCTTTGATGGGGCAAAAGGAAAAAGGTCTGGAGTATCTCCGGAAGGCTTTGGAGATAAATCCGGACTACGAGTCTGCAAGATTAAATATCCAGAAAATGGAGGAAATGTCCCCGGAGGAGTTGACCCTGCAAGGCATAGCCAGGAAACGGTTTGTGGAAGGGTTAGAAAAGCTGTGGAGCTTTGAAAAGATCGAAAAGATGTCCACCAGGGAGATTGAGAAGAAGATGAAGAAACTGGTTCCTGTTTTCGACCTGAAGAAATTCGTGAACCAGGCGGAGAATTATTTCTCTTACATAGATTTATGCCAGGCGGAGTATGAATCATTCTCGGTTGCTGAGGGATACGATGAGGACTTTCCCTGGATGGCCTGCGGAGTGCTGTGGCAAAGGCTTCTTCCGGATAGACCCACGGTGGAGCACTTTGATGCTGAACTTGATGAGAAATTGGTGAAACTGCTGGAGACGAAAGATGAAGAAAGAGGCCAAGAGGTTGTCAAGCTCAGCCTGGAGGTCCTCGGTCTTATAAAGTCGCGGTTCATCTCCGAGACGCCGGAAGGATACAAGCTAAAGGATGGCTTCTTCCAGAGGTATCAGGAAGACGATATGCTTTATGAGCTTGATTCAGTAGCAAAAGATATGCTCTTTAATCTACATAACGAAAGATGGCATGAGGAAAGGATAGAATGGGCCGAGGTATTTTATGAGGTTTTCCGGGATGATGATTTCCTGCAGCACAAAGCGGATAGTTTCATGGCTGTGGGCAGGGAAGAGGAAGGGGAGAGAACCTACCAGGAAATTCTGGAGCGGAATCCGGAGAATTTCTGGTATCATATCCATGCTGGGGACGCTTTTTCCATCCCTCAGAAGAAAGACCCAGAACAAGCCAGGAAATATTACTTAGAAGCCCTGGAAATTGCGAAGGCACAAACCGGTTCGAACGAAGCGTTGGAGAATCTAGAGGTTGCCTACGAGCGGCTTCTGGACTTAGCCGAAGGAACAGGAAACAAAAGCGAGACAAGCCGCTATCGGGAAGAACTCTCCAGATTAAGGGGGAGCAGCCTCCCTGTCTCATCTTCTCTGCTCGAACCCAGGTCGCCGGCAAAACAAAAGGTGGGACGCAATGATCCCTGTCCCTGCGGCTCAGGCAAGAAGTATAAGAAGTGCTGTGGAAGGGAATCATAGCTTTGGTGCATAGGCATTCTCGAGATTCCAAGCTGCCCGATAACCCGCCCACGGAGACGACAGGAGTTTTACCTTTTATACAGAATGGCTCCCCGAGTAGGATTCGAACCTACGACCTAGCGGTTACAGTTATCCCTGGGTTTCCCCAAGGGCTGGACTATCTCTTCACCATATCCCCACCGGGACTTAGGTGCCGGGCGCTACGAGGCTTATTGGTGGGGATCCTCATCCTCTAGTCTCTGCACGTTCCTATCTACTTATTTCCCCTTCGATAGGCTTCGCTCAGGGTTACCCCAAAGGGCTTCACTGAATTCACCCGGTTTTTCATCCATGGTTTCCCATGGAAGCTGCAATCCCGCATGAACTTCTCGATGACAGCTGGCACAGAGCAGCACACACCTCTCGAGTTCCGCTTTAACCCTTTCCCAACTCCGCGCATGTCCCTTCTCGGAGATTCCAAAATCTTTAGAAGAATCAAGATGATGGAACTCCAAGGCCTTCCCACACCGATCGTATCCGCACTGGAAACACTTTCCTCCAAGCCGCTGGATTGCCATTTGGCGTATCTTCTCACGCCTCTTCTGCACAGCTCGAATTAAATACTCCCGACGATCGGCATAAGTCCTTCTGTCACCCACTATCCATGCCTCCTCTTACAGCCGCCCGCTCTACCGCTGAGCTATCGGGGAGTGAGTCTCATCTCCCTGGCACCCCTGGAGGGAATCGAACCCTCGCACCCGGCTCCGGAGGCCGGAGCTCTATCCTCTGAGCTACAGGGGCACAGTCTAATATTACTACTTCTGTGCCTGCGATTCAAGTTGCAGGTACTCCTCGTAGAATGCAACGAATCTCTCGGCGACCGATTTCCAACTGTATCTGTCCCTTACCAGGTCGCACCCCACCCGACCCATCTCCGCCGCCAATCGCCGATCCTTCAAGAGCCGGAGCATCGCCCCGGCAAGTTCGTCGGCGTTGGAAGGGTCAACCAGGAGGCCGTTCTCCCCTTCAACTATGATGTCCCGGATTCCGCCCAGGCTCGAAGCGACCACCGGAGCACCACACGCCATCGCCTCCAGCGCCGTCATCCCAAAGGGCTCAAATTTTGAGGGCACAACAAACATCTGCGCCTGCTGGTAATAGGGCGCCATCAGTTCGTCCGGCACATAACCCAGCAAATGCACCCTGTCCTGCATCTGCTTTTCCTCGATGATCGCTCTCATCATATCATAGACCCTCGCCTCGACCTGCCCTGGCGTAGGGGAGCCTCCACCAATCACCAGATGCACATCCGGGATTTCTTTCCTCACGATGTCAAAAGCGTTCAACAAAAAATCATGTCCCTTGTTGGAATCGATCCGGCTGATGCAGAGGATGTACTTGTCCGGAAGCAGGGACGAGGCATGGCTCGCCCCTGCTTCGCCGTCATGGGAAGGACGGAATCTCTCAGTGTCGACACCTGGCGGTATGGTGACGACATTTTCCAAGGCAAAGTTATATAGCGTTCTTAGTTTTTCTTTCTGGATATCCGTGGTAACCGTTTGTGCGCTGACGGAATTAAAGATGCGCCGCTCCTCCGATATACGGTGCTCAAAGCGGAAGGTTCTCTCCATCTCCTCCGGATCGCCGCCCATCTGGACTCGTTTCCATGCCCCAAGAGAGTGAGCGGTAAAGAAGGCCGGTTTACCCAGTGCCTTGGCCACATCCAGCGAGACAATTCCAGCATCAACATAATGTCCGTGAAACAGGTCATAGTTGAGCGCATTCTTCTTGATGAATTCAGTCATGTTTTTTGCCAGTTCGGGAAGAACCTCGTAGATATCCTCCTTGCGAATGAATTCCCAGGGGCCAGCAGGAATGCGAATAACCCGGACATCGGGGGAATCGGGGAGGGGATCGACCTGCGACCGGGACCGGTCGAACCAGCGGGTGAAAATATCAACCTTGATTCCTTTCCGGGAGAGCCCCTTGGACAGCTCCAGCACGTAGACCACCTGACCACCGGTGTCCGTCCGGCCCAGTGTGGGAACCGGATCGAAGTAGCCGTGCGTGCTCAGCATGGCGATACGCCTGATCATTTCTCTTTGCTCCTCGAGACGGAGTAATCCCATCCGACGATGATGCCGGCTGCGGATTTATGCCGGGAGATGATCTGGTGTTCGATCCGGAGTACTTGCTCCAGGAAAGCGTCCTGTGCCTCACGCCCCCGCTCCAGCCGAGCCTCCCTGGTATGGTGATAGTCTCGGTCGATGAAGACACGGCTTTGCGCATTTCGTAGCAGAGTGGTGTATGTCCCCTCTACGATTATCACGCCCACTCCGGAGACCTTGATCCTCTCGGTAGTGATGCAATCCTCATCGAACATTACCAGGGGCTTCTCGATCTCATCCTTCCCGGCCAGAATTTCACCCAGGTTCTGGTCGAGGAGCTCTAGACGAACCTCAGACTCACCTACCCAGCCGATGTCCTTCAGGCGCATCCTGAGATTTGTCTGCGGCGGATAGATAAAGTAGTCATCCTGCTGAATGATGAGGGTTTCAATTCCACGCTGAGCAAGCATCTCGGCAAGGACGGCGGCGATCTCCGACTTACCGCTGCCGGACTCCCCGGCGATGGTGAGGATGTATTTGCCCCGGTGGGTCTCCAGCTCCGGCCAGAGCAAATCCATTATGCCCAGAGCAGCCCGCCGATGCTCGTCCTTGATTATGAGTTTATCCCCTTTCATTTGTCAACCTGGAGACGCAAGAATTCATGCCCCTATCTCTTCGATGGCGCTTCGCACCGCATCATGGAGCACATCGTGTCCCAGCACTGCTTCCCCGATGCCCCGCAGCAGCACCCAGCGCACTGCTTTTTCCTGGACTTTCTTATCAAGTTCAATGGCCTTCAGGACGGCGTCTGTGTCAACGCCGGGGCAGGTTACCGGCAGGCCAAATCTCAGAAGAAGTGCCCTCTGCCGCTCCACCGCTTCCCGATCAAGGAGACCAAGCTTTTCGGCGATTTCGGCCTCGCCCATCATGCCCACAGAAACCGCCTCACCGTGGAGCAAGCGATTGTATCCCGTGGCCGTCTCCAGGCCGTGAGCTATGGTATGTCCGTAATTCAGGATAGCGCGCAATCCCGTCTCCTTTTCATCCTCGTTCACCACTGCGGCCTTAATGGCAGCGCTGCGCCTTATTGCTTCAGTGGCGGCTTCTCTCTCCAGCCTCTTGAGCTTGTCAACGTTCTGCTCCAGGAACTGGAAGTAATCGGCGTCACGGATGAGTCCGTGCTTTACAACCTCGGCCCATCCAGAGGCAAGTTCCCGCTCAGTCAGCGTAGTGAGGGTTTCGGTATCAGCAAGAACCATTCGGGGCTGATAGAAGGCTCCGATCAGGTTCTTTCCTTCGGGATGGTTAATCGCCACCTTGCCGCCAATCGAGGAATCCACCATAGCCATGAGACTTGTGGGAACCTGAAGCAGGGGCATCCCCCGGAGGTAGGTAGCCGCCACAAATCCGGCAAGGTCTCCCACCATTCCCCCACCGAGGGCCAGGATGATTTCACCGCGCTCGGCGCGGTGCTTGACCAGGAAGTCATAGATCCGGCTTGCAACCTCGATGGACTTGCTTTTCTCGCCGTGGGGCACAACGAAGGAATTGACGCTAAAGCCTGCCTCTCTAAGGGACTCCGTAACTTTCGGTCCATAGAGGGGGAAAACCTGGTCATCGCTGATAATATAGACAGTCCCGGCCAGGCCGGCCTTTCTCATGCGCCGGCCAATGCTGCTCATCAGATCCCAGCCGACGAGTATGGGATAGCTCTCAGTGGCGGTCGTTACCACGCAGGCGGTTTCCTGATCGGCGGCCGGACATGACCTACGGATGTAATTCCAACCGCGGATCACCTCGACGGCGACCTCCTCCAGGGTGAGGCTATCGGTATGCACCGTCCAATCGGCTACGGAATAGTAAGGCTGACGAAACTCCTTCAGTTGAGCGATGCGCCTCTCGGGGTCAGTCCCGGAAAGCAACGGACGAACCACTTTGCTTTCACCTTTCTCATCATCGATGAGCAAGCGATTGTAGATGGTGTCAGGCTCAGCTTGCAGGCAGACCACCACGCCGGACTTTTTCATCAGCTCTCGATTTTCGGCCGCCAGGATTATGCCCCCGCCGGTGGCAATGACCATCTCCTTTTTCGGGCAGACCCTCATCAGTACCTGGCTCTCCAGTTCTCGGAAGCGCTCCTCACCATCCTCAGCGAATATCTCCGGAATTGGTTTTTTGGCCTGGGCAACGATCTCATCGTCGGTATCGGTGAAGTCCCAGCCGAGGCGCTCTGCAACCTTCCGGCCGGCCTGCGATTTGCCGCTGTAAGAGAACCCGATCAGGAAGATGTTGCTAAGATTTCTCTCACCCATTTCACTCCATCTCGATAGTCATGATTCCCCTCTTGATTTCATAGCCAGATACTGTTCATGCTCGTATTTGAGGCAGCAGAGCAATTTCCCGCAGACACCCGATATCATGGCCGGGTTAAGCGACAGGCCCTGATCGCGGGCCATCCTCACCGAGATGGGATCAAACCTGCAAAGGCAGGTGGTGCAACACAGAACCCGTCCGCATCTCCCGATGCCACCGAGCAGTTTGGCCACATCCCGTGCCCCTATCTGCCGCAGCTCCACCCGAGTCTTGAAGAGGGAGCCCATTTCCTTCAGCAGGGCACGGAAATCAACCTTGCTCTCGGCGGTGAAATAGACCGTCAGACGGCTGCCATCGAAATTGTATTCCGCGGCGATGACTTTCATCGGGAGGTCATGTTTGGCCACGAGTTCGGCACCCTTGATCAGCGTCTCCTTCTCCGAAGCCTTAAACTCCGCCGCCTTGCCTATCTCGCCCGCATCTGCTCTGCGCACCACCGACTTCAGTGGACCTTGAATCTCGCTGGGCGAAACTTGCCTGCGCGCCATAATTGCCTTGCCCATGGACTGCCCGCGGGCGGTGTCCACCACCACCCAGTCACCGACCTCGAAATCGACGCCCCCCGGCTCAAAGAAATAAATTGGCCCGGCCTGCTTGAAACGAACGCCAACTACCTCAGGCATAGTTTGCCTCTCTTTCAAAGGGAAGATTCAACATCAGGACCTCCAGGGCAAGTTGCGGATTTGCGTTTTGCTCCAGTTGTTGCATGGTTTCGCGGATCGATTTGAGCATTCCTCCGATAGCACTCAAAGGGTATTGTGCCGCCGCTTCCTGAAGCGCCTCTCTCCGATCCATATTGGTAATGAACTCTACACAGCCATTTTTCATCAGGAGCAAATCTCGCCACCAGGTGAGCCATAGTTCAAGCTGCTTCCCCACCGAAGCTCTGTCCTTGCCGAACTGTGTTGCGAGCTGCGCTGCGAACACGAAGCGCTCGCTGATATCGCCTCTGGACAACGATATCAGGCTGTCCAGATGCGCCGAACGTTTCGCTAACGCCTCCTCGTTATCTATGGCCGAGATCGCCCAGCCGATGCAGCCATGGCAAATCCTGGCGAGGAGGTCTGCCCGTTCGGAAGGCACTCCCCATCGCTCTACCAATGCTTGCTTCACCACCGGAAGGGGCTGCGGGGACAGCCTGAGCCGCTGACAGCGGGAAACGATGGTTGGCAGGAGTGAGCCCTCATCCACCGCAAGCAGGGTGAAGGTGGTGCTGGGGGGTGGCTCTTCAAGCGTCTTGAGCAGCGAGTTGGCCGCTTCTGCGCTCATATGCTCAGCGCCATCGATGATGATGAGCCGCTGGTCTCCCTCGTAGGGCTTCAGACTCACATTATGCTGCATTTCTCTGATCTGGTCGATACTGATCTCTTTTCGGACGGACGACCCACGCTTGGTTTCCGTCTCTGCCCTTGCAATCACCTGTACATCGGAATGCTTGCCCCAAGCTATACGGCGGCATGAGCGGCACTCCCCGCAGGGCTTATCCTCAGCGGGACAATTGAGTGCCTGCGCAAGAGTGATCGCCAAGGTCATCTTTCCCACATGCGGGGGCCCGACGAAAAGATAGGCATGAGCGAGACGCCCGTCTGCCAGGCTGCGTTTTAGAGAATCCGTGATTTTATCCTGTCCAATCACTTGCCACATTTTCCTCAGCCCACAACCTGCCCCCGCCTTCGCGAGGACAAGTGTGTCGTTCTTCAATAGCCGGGCGCGATGTCGCGCCCTATTAAATCCTCATAGGTCTCCCGGCGCTGAATGAGGTGTGCTTCCCCGTCGCCCACCAGCACCACCGCCGGCTTCAGCGCAGCATTGTAGTTAGAGGCCATAGAAAGGCAATAGGCACCCGAAACCAGTACGGCAACGGTGTCTCCGGGGTCAATCCGGGGGAGGACGATGTCCTTGATCAAGACATCTCCCGATTCACACAGCTTGCCCGCCAGCGTAACTCGCTCCGCCGCTTCGGCATCCATTTTGTTGGCCACAAGGGCCTCATACCTTGCGCCATAGAGAGCGGGACGGATGTTGTCCGCCATGCCCCCATCGAGGGAGACATACTTTCGCAGGCCGGGGATCTCCTTTACCGCCCCGGTACTATAGAGGGCTATCCCGGCGCGTCCCACGATTGACCTGCCTGGCTCTATCACCAGTCGAGGCGGACACAAGTCGAGCTCTTCGGTAAGCCCGCGAAGCCGGCAGGATATCGCCTCGGCATATTGGGTAACGGATGGAGCGGAATTCTCGCCAGTATAGGGGATGGCGAAGCCCCCACCAGGGCTGAATTCCTGGAGATCGAAGTCATGCTTGTCCCTCATCCCGGCTGCAAACCGGAGGACGACCTCGATCGCCTGCTCGTAAGGCTCGATCTCAAAGATAGGCGACCCAAGGTGGACATGCAGCCCTACCGGATGAAGGCCGGGGGAGGACATCGCCCGGACGAGAGCCTCCTCTGCCTGCCCGGTGAGGATCGGAAATCCGAACTTGCTGTCTATGATCCCCGTAGTGGTTAGCTCGTGAGTATGGGGATCGATCCCTGGAGAGAGGCGAAGCAGTATATTCTGGGTAACTCCCGCCTTCCGGGCGGCATCGTCGAGCGATGCAAGCTCGTGGAAATTGTCCACCACAATGCGGCCGACACCACAATCCAGAGCCAGGCGGAGCTCGCTCGGAGTTTTATTATTGCCGTGGAAATAGACCTTCTCCGTGGGGAAACCCACCGATTGGGCAATATAAAGCTCCCCTCCGGATACCACATCCAGCCCGAGTCCTTCCCGCATCAAGATTTGAGCCAGAGCACGATTCAGGAAGGCTTTGCAAGCATAAATCACCAGGGTGTCGGGATAGCGCTCACCGAATTCCCGGCGGTATTCCCGGCACCTGTGGCGCAGGGTAGCTTCATCGAAAACATAGAGCGGCGTGCCGAATTCACCCGCCAGGTCCACCACATCGCACCCGCCGATGACGAGATGTCCCTCTTTGCTCACCTCGGCGGTATCCGGGAGAATACTTCTTAGCACTTCTATTCCAGTCGCCACTCTACCTCTCTTGCCTCCACTTTGTTCCCTGAGGCGTATCTTCAAGCATCGTACCCATTTCCGCAAGGGAGTTACGGATCTTATCTGCATTCGACCAATCTCTTGCCCTTCGCAATTCATGCCGCTTTTCGATCAGGCGATCGATATAGTAAGATGCCGGTTGTTCTTCCCCTGCTGAAGCTAACTCATACTCCATTGCCAGTTTAATGTAGGGTGCAGCATCAAGATGGACCTCCTCCTCCAGAGTCAGCCCCAACACGTCTGCCAATTCCCGCAAAGTCCTGCGTGCATCCCTTATCGGAGCGCCTTCCTCCCTGGCCCGGTTTATCTCCCTCGCCAAATCGAAGAGCGTCGCCACCGCCTGAGCGGTATTGAAATCGTCATCCATGGCCTCAACAAACCTCTGACGGTAGGACTCGGCATCCAGAGGGTGTCCCTGTGCTTCGTCGTCCGCTACCTTTGCCGCCCGGCGCAGTCTGTCTACCCCCTTTTCCATCGCCGCCAGTCCTTCATTGGAATAGCTCAACGGGCTGCGATAATAGGAGCTGAGCACAAAAAGCCTGAAGGCATCGGCGCTGAATCTCTGAAGCAGCTCTCTTACGGTGACAAGATTCCCCAGGGATTTGCTCATTTTGTCCTGGTCGAGTTGCAGCAGACCGTTGTGCATCCAGTACTTGACGAAGGGCACGGCCCCAGTAAAAGCCTCCGATTGAGCGATCTCGTTTTCGTGATGGGGGAATATCAGGTCCTGCCCTCCGCCGTGGATATCCAGGGTCTTCCCCAGGTACTTGATTGCCATTGCACTGCATTCGATGTGCCACCCCGGCCTCCCCCCACCCCAGGGACTCTCCCAGCTCGGCTCTCCCGGTTTGGCTGCCTTCCATAAGGCGAAATCAAGAGGGTATTCTTTAGCCTGGTCCACTTCTACCCGCGCTCCGACTGACATTTCATCCAGATCGCGGCGGCTGAGCTTCCCGTAGCCCTCGGCGCTCCGAACTCTGAAGTAAACATCGCCACTGACTTCATAGGCATGGCCTTTCTCAATCAGTCCCTGCACCGTCCTGACGATGTCCGGTATCTCCTCAGTAGCTCTGGGATAAATATCTGCCCTCTTTACATTCAGGGCATCCATATCCTCGAAATACTCGTCAATGAGCCGTCCTGTCAATTCGTGAGCCGGGATGCCAAGCTCGTTTGCCCGGGCGATGATCTTATCGTCGATATCGGTGAAGTTCTGCACATGTTTGACCTTGTAGCCCCGGAACTCCAGATAGCGGCGCACCACATCGAAGATGACGTAGCTCATAGCGTGGCCGATATGGCAGGAATCGTACGGCGTCACCCCGCAGACGTACATCTTGACCTCGTCGCCACCAGGGACGAACCCCTCTTTTTGACCTGAAATGGGGTTATAGATTTTCATCCTCGTGTCCCGCGCTAAAGAACTGCCTCAGATCCTTATCTTTCCTCCAATGAAATGCCTATGCCACCAGGCCAGGCATAAGCAGCCATCATCTAATGAGCATTGCTAGACCTTCAATATCTCCAGTCCCGTTTCTTGAGCTATGAGGTCGAAGTGCTTATCACGGTGCAGAAGGTGAGCATTGTTCTCTATGGCGACCAGAGCAATATAGGTATCCGTTAAGGGGACAGCGATTCCCTTTCGGAATAAGTTGAATGAGAATCGGGACAGTCGTCCCCAGAAATCCTCCGTCACCGGGAGATGGGTTAAGCCTCTTAACAGGTCATTGAGCATCTCATACTCTTTCCTCGATCTTGCCCCCCGCAGTATTTCCGTCCTTATGATCCCCGGGAGAAGGGCCCTTACCTCGGATATCAGTGGTTTGATTGCTTCCTTGAGTTCAGCATCACCCTGGGGACGGAAATACTCTATCCAGGCGGAGGTATCAACTATGACCTTATTCATCCGATCTCATTTTCTCCAGGTCTTCCGGCGTGTAGCCGAAGTCATAATTACCGGCAAGCGAGATAAGCTTCTCCCTCCTCTTCGAGTTGAGGTAGGTCTCTATGGCAGTGGTTATGGCCTCTTTCTTAGTCCTGGCTTGAGTTTCTTTTAGCAAATCCTCAATCAGGCCATCTTGTATATCTATCAGCGTCCGCACGTTAAGCCCTCCTCATATATCAAACTATCTACGAATACTATATCATAATTGTCCCACAATTGCAGGCGGACTTTAGTCATCCCGTTTATTGGTGTCCAGCAAAGCTACCGCGTATGCCGCCATCCCCTCCCCCATCCCCACGAATCCCATCCCATCGGCGGTCTTCGCCTTGATCCCTACCCGGGTTTCATCTATTGATAAGGCCTCTGCAATCTGGGTTTTCATCCTGGAGATAAAAGGCGCAAGCCGCGGCCCTTGAGCAACAATCGTGACATCTATGTTGCCAGCCTGCCAGCCATGTTGCTGAAGCAGTCTTCCTGTCTGCCGAAGCAAAACCAGGCTTGAGATGCCCCTGTATTGAGGATCATCGGAGGGAAAATAAGTCCCGATGTCGCCCAGGGCGGCAGCGCCGAGCAACGCATCTATTATGGCGTGTATCGCCACATCGGCATCGCTCCAGCCAAGGAGACCCTTGTCAAAGGGCACCTCCACCCCACCCAACACCAGCCTCCGCCCTTCCACCAGTCTATGGGCATCGTAGCCAATTCCAATGCGCATAGCCTTTTTTCTCCTCAGCATGACCTCCGCCAGTGCCAGGTCCTCCGGGGTGGTCACTTTGATATTCTCATAGGATCCCCGGTAGATTCTTATCCTATGTCCCAGCCTTTCTGCCATCATGGCGTCATCACTGACATCTTCGGTTATCTCCTGGTGGGCTCGGAATATCAGATCAAAGAGGAAGACCTGGGGGGTCTGGACACTGCATAAGGTATCCCTCTCCGGTGTCTCTTCCACCAAGCCGTCCCGGGAGACCCTCTTGATGGTATCTTTGACCGGCACCGCGGCAACCGCCGCTCCGCTTTCCCTGGCCTCGGCCAGCCCTCTCTCAATGAGATCGGAGGTAACCAGCGGTCTTGCCCCATCGTGGATCACCACCCACCGGCAATCCCGCAGTCTCTGGAGACCATTCTTGACGGAGTCCTGGCGCCGCTCTCCTCCCGGGCATATCGCGGTTACCTTTGGCCAGCGATGGCTGCCCACCAGTCCTCGTCCCCGCTCCAGGTTCTCCTCCCCCAACACAAGCACTATTTCGTCAACAACGGGGCATTCCTGGAAGGTGTCGAGCACCCTTGCAAGCAATGGCCCTTCCCCAAGCTCGGCAAAGACCTTGTTCACCCCGCTCATCCGCTGACCTTGCCCGGCGGCTGCAATGACAGCTCCGACTTTATCCCTCATTCCACCTCGATATATCGCTGTCAGGAGACGGCTCTCGCAGGATGGCTATCTAGTGCTGGGGATGAGCAAAGATCATCCGGCCGGCTCCGGTTTGCAGCACCCGGTTAACCACCACGTTGATCTCGTTGTTGAGATAGCGGCGTCCCCCTTCAACTACCACCATGGTACCGTCGTCGAGGAAACCGACCCCCTGCCCCAGTTCCTTACCTTCCTGGACGATGCGAAGTCTCATTTCCTCGCCCGGCAGGACAACTGGCTTTAAGGCATTGGCCAGCTCATTGATATTGAGCACCCTGATTCCCTGCAGCGACGCCACTCGATTCAGATTGACATCATTGGTAACGATGGGGCATCGCAGAGCCTTGGCTAACTCCACCAGCTTGGTATCCACCTCGCGGACGCCTTCAAAATCCATGTCTGATATCTCGACAGGGATGTCTGATTCCCGCTGCAGCTTGGTCAGTATGTCCAACCCTCTTCGCCCCCGGATTCGCCGCAGTGGATCGGGCGAGTCGGCAATATAGTGCAGCTCGTCGAGAACGAACTTAGGGATAAGCAAAGTGCCGTGCACGAAGCCTGTCTCGATAATATCGGCTATGCGCCCATCGATGATGGAATTGGTATCCAGGATGACCTTGCCATCCCTCCCGTCACTCATCATCGTCGCCACCGAGGGAGTCGCGCCAAGGATTGGACCCACATCGCGGCTGCGTTGCACCATTAGCGATATGCCCAGATAGCTCAACACCAGAAAGGCGATCGCCGGTGAGACCTTGCCCCACATGCCGGGGAGCAAGGAAAGGGGCAGAGCCAGAATAGCTGAGAGGAGAAGAGCGATTAACAGACCGACCGTGGCCGCAAGAAAGGTATGGCCGGGAACCTCTTTAATCTTCCTCCGCAGCCAACGCTGGGGATAGGGGGCGAGTGCAAACCCAATGCCGGCACCACAGATGGCAAACAGGCCGATCCATAATGATCCTTCCATCGGGGGATATTGCTCGCTAATAAATGATCCCAGCCTCCACCCACCAAGCCCAAGGATGATTGCTCCGATAAGACGGAGATGTAGCATATGAGACATAAATACCACTCCCTTCTTGTTATTTTAGGTGACATGCGCCAATCCTCCTCCTGGACGACACTCTGCGAATGTCGAACTGCGATAGCACAACCCTATATTACCACAAATTCATCTTCATTTCCCTGTCAACTCCACATCTATGCGAGTAATAGCCCTCGCCCGGCCGTTGTCCTCGATTTCGACCAACACCGAGTTGAAGATCACCGGCCCCTTCCCCACCGACAGGCGGTGTGGCATCTGGGTCAAGAACCTCTCAATGACTGCCTCGGCATTGTCCCCAATGACTGAATCCTTGGGCCCGACCATCCCTATATCGGTGACGAACGCGGTGCCCTTGGGCAAGACCCTGGCGTCGATAGTGCCCACGTGGGTATGAGTACCTACCACGGCGCTGACCCGGCCATCAAGATATAGCCCGAGGGCATTCTTCTCCGAGGTCGCCTCGCCGTGAAAATCAACCAGGGTAATCCGGGGCTTCGGCTGGATCTCATCGAGCAGGCGGTCGATGGCCCGGAAGGGACAATCGAGCTCGCTCAGGAAGGTGCGCCCCATCAGATTAACCACAAGGGTGCCGTCCATGAGCAGATAACCTCTTCCGGGAACCGCTGGCGGGAAGTTCAAGGGACGCAAGATGGGAAGATGCCCCTCAAGATAGGGCACGATCTCCTTGTGTTTCCAGATATGGTTTCCCGAGGTGATAACGTTTACTCCCGCCCCAAGGAGCTCCTCGGCGGTAGCTGGTGTGAGTCCGATACCTCCAGCGGCGTTCTCGCCGTTAGCGATGACCAGATCGATCCCGTGCCGCTGCCGCAAGCCAGGGACTAACGCATTTGCTGCCTTTCGACCTGGCTTGCCTATTACGTCGCCTATGAAAAGTACTTTCAATTGAACCCCTAACGGCTTCAGACTTCAGACTATAGACTATAGACTATAGACTGTTACTTGGCGTAGTCTACCGACCGGGTCTCTCTTATAACGGTGACCTTTATCTGGCCGGGGTACTGCAATCCCTCTTCAACCTTCCTGGCGATGTCTCGGGCCAGCCTCAGCGACGCCAGGTCGTCAATCTCACTCGGCTTTACCAGGATACGAACCTCTCGTCCCGCCTGGATGGCAAATGACTTCTCTACGCCTGGGAAGCTACTTGCTATATTCTCCAGGGTCTCGACGCGCTTCAGGTAGTGTTCCACGGACTCCATTCTAGCCCCCGGCCGCGCACTGCTGATAGCATCAGCCGCAGAGGCGATGAATCCATAGACGTCGACGGTATCCGTTTCCCCATGATGCCCGGCGACCCCGTTAACAATTTCGAGACCAACCCCCAGGCGCTTGAGGATATCGGCCCCAATCAGGGCGTGGGGGCCCTCTGTATCCTGGTCCACTGCCTTGCCAATGTCATGCAGCAATCCGGCTGTCCTGGCTATGTTCACGTTGGCTCCGATGTCCGTGGCCAGTGCCGCAGACAGTTGCGAGACCTCGAGGCTGTGACCAAGCATATTTTGCCCGTAGCTAAAACGATACTTGAGACGCCCCAGCAGTCCGATGATCTCCGGGTGCAGTCCAACAACCCCTGCCTTGAACGCAACCTTCTCCCCTTCAGTCTGAATATCGGCCTCTACCTCCCTCTTTGCCTTCTCTACCATTTCCTCAATGCGGCCCGGGTGGATTCTACCATCTAGAATGAGCTTTTCCAACGCAACCCGGGCAATCTCGCGGCGGACAGGGTCGAAGCAAGAGATGCTCACCGCTTCGGGGGTATCATCGACGATGAGGTCAGCCCCGGTAGCCGCCTCCAACGCTCTTATGTTGCGTCCCTCCCGACCGATAAGCCGGCCTTTCATCTCGTCACTGGGAAGGGCTACTACTGAGACGGTAGCCTCAGTGGCAACTTCGCTGGCGCAGCGCTGCAACGCCTCAGCCAGAATGTCCCTGGCTTTTTCGTCTGCCTCAGCCTTCATCTGGGTCTCCACTTGCCGCATGCGTTGTGCCAGATCATCGCGCATCTCGCTTTCAACCGCACTGAGGAGTTGAGCCCTGGCCTCGGCGCTGGACATGCCGGAAACAATCTCAAGTTGGTCTCTCTGTTCCTGTTTAAGCTTTTCCGCCTGACTCAGGCTGGCTTCTATCTCCTTCTCCTTTTGGGCCAAAGTGCGTTCGCGCCGCTCAAAGGACTCGATCTTGCGATCGAGGTTTTCCGCCTTCTGAGCGAGTTTCTTCTCCTGCCGACCGATCTCAGACCGACGCTGACGGTTCTCTGCCTCTGCCTCTGATCTGATCCTGACCGCCTCCTCCTTAGCTTCGAGAAGCGTCTCCTTTCGCCTGGTTTCAGCTTCCTTGATGAGTTCGGCTGCTCTCTCTTTGGCGAGTCGGCTCTTTTTCGATCTCACCATGCCTTGATAAAGGAAGCCCGCAAACCAGCCCACCACTAGGGCAGCAAATGCAATGACAATCCAAGCCTCGTTCATTTCTGTTCCCTCCATAGTCTCTCCACCACCAACCTGATCACCTCGTAATCGAACCCGCGGCGGCGGAGGAAAGCACCCAGTTTGGTGCGGAATCCATAGTAATCTGCCCTCTCCAGGAAATGCGCCTTCTTATATCCTGCCCGATATGCCTCGGCCTCATTATCCAGGGTTTCAATGGCCTCAGCGATTATCTCGGAACTAACCCCTTTTTGTCGCAACTCCTGCGCCACGAGACGACTGCTGCGGGGCTTGAAACTTGCCCGGTTTTCCCTCCAGAACGCCGCGAATGAGGCATCATCAATTAACCCTGAGCCTCGTAGCCGGTCGAGGGCACCGGCGATGATATGGTCATCGTAACCATAACGCGCCAGTCTTGCCCTCACCTCGGATTCACTCCTTGGCCGGTAACTGAGATACCGCAGTGCCCGATCGACGGCGCGCTGAACCAGGTCATCTCTCTTGAGATTCTGCAGCTCACAATTATCCATTGAGGACTCCCTGGAAAGACAGACCTACCCTGATCTTGCTCACCAAGGTTAGACGGGAAGGAGAGTTCGCACCCCCCGAAATCCTTGATTTCGTGGGGATGCCTTAATTGAGAGAGGGAGGAGTTTCAGCTTCTGAGGCCTGCCCAGGGGAAGAAGAAATGGAGTCCGGCCCAGGGGATACTCCGGATCTAATCCGTCGATCTATCTCTTCAGCCAGGTCTTTGTGCTGCCGCAGATATTCCTTGGCATTCTCACGCCCTTGTCCCAGCCGGGTCTCCTCAAAGGAGAAGAAGGAGCCACTTTTCTTAATTATCCCTTTGACTACACCCAGATCGAGAATGCCCCCCTCTCTGCTGATGCCTTCATTGAACATTATGTCAAATTCGGCTGTTCTGAAGGGCGGGGCAACCTTGTTCTTCACCACCTTGGCTTTGACCCTGGTGCCGATAATCTCAGCTCCTTGCTTTATAGTTTCTACCCGTCTGAGATCTATTCTCACTGAGCTATAGAACTTGAGCGCTCTCCCTCCAGGGGTTACCTCGGGATTGCCATAGACGATGCCGATTTTCTCCCTGAGTTGATTGATGAATATCACTGCGGTCCGTGATCGACTTATCGTCGCGGTCAGCTTCCTTAGCGCTTGAGACATGAGTCTGGCCTGGAGTCCCACATGGGTATCCCCCATCTCTCCCTCGATCTCGGCTCGGGGAACCAGGGCAGCTACGCTATCAATGACTACCACATCCAGTGCCCCGCTTCGGACTAATGCCTCGGTGATCTCCAATGCTTGTTCTCCGGTATCAGGCTGAGAGAGCAGGAGATCCTCCACCTTGACACCACAGACAGTGGCATACGGCGGATCCAGGGCATGCTCCACATCGATATATGCTGCCATTCCGCCCCGCTTCTGGGCCTCACCCATGATATGCTGAGCCAGGGTTGACTTGCCTGCTCCCTCGCTGCCGAAGATTTCAGTCACCCGCCCTCGGGGGATTCCCCCTATACCAAGGGCTATATCCAGGGATATCGAACCGGTAGATATGGCTTCCACAGCCACCTTGACCTGGGATTCCCCCAGTCTTATGATCGCTCCCTTGCCAAATTGCTTCTCAACCTGGCTGATCGCTAACTCAAGAACCTTCTCTCTCACCGTTGTCATTTCCTTCCCTCTGGCTATCTCCAAAAACTTTCCCTACAGTCTTAACCTCGCGAATATCTCACTCCCATTGTAGCATAGCATTGTCTCACAAGTCAACTACATCTTGCCAACAACCTGCCCCTGCATATTGACAAGGGGGTGAGCGTTGTGTTACAAGAAATCAAAGCGTCAAATCGGTGACGAGGTTTCTGAGGTGATTATTAGTCAGTGAAATATATTGCTTGATGTTTCTCCGGCGGATTGTATTATAGTGTTTGAGTGCTGAGGAATCACCCTAAATGGGATGTGTCGAATTATGAATAAGATAAAAAAACTTGCGCTAAAATATCCAGAATTCATAAAGTTCATGGTAGTTGTAATAGTAGTCATAATTGTTGCCGCAGTAGTTAGCCTTCTTATACGATTTTTAGAAAATGCCTTCAATTTAGAGGTAGATGGATTAGTGAGAATCCTTATAATAGGTTTATCAGTGATTATCGCAAGTTCCATTGTGAATGTTAAACTTACGCAGAAAACCAAAGAGGGTGAGAAAGACGGCATAAAAATATCTCGTCTCTCTTTGCTTCCCGGTATGATTCCCGGCATAGGAATGCTGGCTGTGGCAGCAGCGCCAACGCTGTGGATTCTAAATCTAGGTGCTGAATGGTCGGTAGTAACACTGGGTATCTTCGCCTGGATTGTTTCGGTGGCTCTAAAATTCGTTTTTGCCGGACTTTTCAATGAACGAATCCTCAATTTCCTAAAAAGCAAGCTCCCGTCTAAGTTAGCACGACCCTTTTCTTGGACATATATCGGGCTCTTAACAGGGGTTTTTGAGTGCGGCATCGCTCTGGCGTTTGTCTTGAAATTCGATATATTATATCAAGCGACATGGATAGATATTCTTGCTTTTGGTATTGGCTTTGGTGCATTTGAAGCGTTCGCCCTTGGGGCAGCAGCGTTAGCCCAGATTGGTCAGTGGATAGTCCGTCCGGAATCTATCCCTGAAAAATATAGGAAAGAAGAATACCGGAAGTTCACCGTCAGTAACCTTTCGATGTTACTTCTAGGGCCAGTAGAAAGAGCTTCGGCCATATGCTTTCATGTTTTTGTTAATGTGCTAATTATCTTGGCAGTTCAACAAAATTTTTATCTCTTATTTTGGCTCTCGTTTGGGTTTAAGACCCTGGTTGACGGAGTCGCAGGGTGGATGATTTTAGAGAAAGATATTAAAAGTAGCACTAACGTCGCCCAGTGGTGGGCTTATCAAGCTATTTTTATGATCGATGCTCTCGTTAGCATAATCGGAATTATACTGTTGCAGAAGATATGGTACTCATAAAGTCAAGGAAACGGGATTCGGGCAACTTCATTTAACATAGGCTTTGCACTTCGGTTCGCTGGCTTAAATCCTGAGGATTCGGAACGTTGCAAACACGCAATATGCGATACGAAAGGTTGACTAAAATGTAATAGATTTAGGAGTATTAGAGGTAAGTACTTTTATGAATGGCTCTATACTTATTAACGAAGTTGGCTCTGGGAAAGCTGTGGTTTTTATTCATGGACTAGGGTCTTCATCTCATTGTTGGAATGATCAGGTTATTAAGTTGGCTGACCAATTTAAGGTGATTGCTATTGATTTATATGGTCACGGGCAGAATAAGAACATCCCTTCAAATATTGATATATCTCAAACCGCGGAAGAAATTATTGAAGAATTACAAAATAGAAATCTGTATAGTGTATCTTTAGTAGGTCATAGCTTAGGTGGGCTAATTGCGATAGAAATAGCAAGACTAAACAATGAATTAGTTGATAATATCATATTGGTAGACGTACCTACAAAGCAACCTAATCTACCAACAATAATGAAGTATGTTCTTTTGAAACTGTTTGAAAATAGTTATGAAGCAACTGTAAAGGCACATTATAAGAAAATGACAGAGGACCAGGATTTGCTTAAAAGTCTTCTGGCAACAGCTTTGAATACAAATAAGCATGTATATTGCAGCTATATGAAAAGCGTACTTAATGCTGATTATTCTAAGATAGTGGGTAGCTTAAAATCTGATATTTATATTTTTTTGTCTACATCATTAGCAAAAGATAAGTCTAAGCTTAATAAGATAAAAAGAAAATATGGATATGAAAATATCACCGATGATCATGTATATTATTACAAAGATTCCGGGCATTTTATTATGCTTGAGAAAACAAAAAGGTTTACTAGTGACCTTTTAAATATACTGTCTCAATAAATTCTTGACTCTTTATATCACACAGTGTATGCAGGTGCGTTATACTCACCCAAATCGCCTCCGGCAACTTTTTTATCCGAAAAACGAGAGGCGAAGTGCTCACCGCGAAGCGCAAAGGATCAAGAAATGAACCACGAAATCACTATACGAAAAATCCAGCCGGATGACGACAGAGCGGTCTCGGAAGTTGCCAAAACACTGGGAGCTCCGGAGCGTTATTTTGCCTATTTATCATACAAAAGAGGTAAGTCCAATGCGCTGGCTGCTGTTGATGGGGAGAGGGTTGTAGGCTGCGTTGTTCCACGGGTTGCCAGTATTGCCGGCGAAAAGATAGGCATTGTCGATTGGATATTCGTTGACCGCAACGTTCAGGGCAAGGGGGCTGGCAAAGCCCTGTTGGACGCTGTCCTCTCCTATTTTCAAGAGCAAGGCTGCAAAACGCTTTATGCCCTCATCGATCGATACAATTCCCCATCGTGGAATGTGTTCTTCCATAAGGGCTTTATGCCGTTTGAATTCGATAGGCAATTCAAGGTTTTTGGATGGAGGATCATTTCGTTATGGTGGATCGTTAGCTACTTCATTGCGCCAGGACATTTCATAATGCGAAAGACGGTCAACGAGGGCCAGTTAGTGGAAGAGATCGGAGAGCGCTGGCATTTCCTGGTCGCCTGGCTCGGCTTCAGTTTTATCGCCTGGATTGTGGGCCTCAGGCATGGTACACCTTTACTCACTTCGATCCCCGTTGCTCTAGGTGTTGTCGGCATAAGCATATTCGCCCATGAACTTGCCCATAAGCTCATTGCCCGCTTCTTTGGGTTTAAGACGGTATTCAAGGCTAACGAATTGGGACTGCTCTTCAGTGCTCCATTCTCTTTATTGGTTGGTGTCCATTATCCGACCTATGGCTCAACCTATATCAAGCAAAAGGATTGGCCCTATAATAAGAACCTCAGAGAGATGGGCTTGATTTATGTTGCAGGTCCCGTGGTTAGCCTGGTATTGGTCTTCTGCTTTCTAGGTCTAACACACTGGGGAGATAGGGGGTGGCTGGAAGCGCTGGGCACAGTCGGGCTCTGGACAAACTTTTCCATTGGTGGTTTCAATCTGATTCCCATTCCTATGTTGGATGGCAATAAGATATTTCTGGGGAATAAGACCATCGGGGTATTATTGGTTATAGGGTTTATTCTGCTATGGATGCTAAAGCGGTTTTATGTTCAGTGATAGCGATAACCGCCGAGCACGCAGAGAACACAGAGAAATCTTAATGTCAAGGTAAGCGTTCAGCCATCAGCGTTCAGCACCTTACGGATGAACGACGTAAGCATCAGCTTGAGCCGTCAGCCGAGTGAGTTCAGAGTATCGAGTATTGAGTTCCGAGGACCTCATAACTCTAAACCCGTAACTCCAAACTCAGAACTGATTGCTGACCGCTGAACGCCTACATATCAAGAATCTCAGCGCTCTCGACGCTCTCTGCGGTGAACAGTAACAATTTTCCCATAGTGTTTTTTGCCAGATACTATAACCTGGACTTGAAGTCTGATCCACGAATTAAGGGGTTCAGTCGGGGGCTTGACAAACTCTGCACAGTGCTGTATACTTTAGAGTACTCTAGAAACAGGAGGCTAGAAATGGCGGACATGGAACAGGTAAAATCCGATCTTGGCTACGTTCGAGAAGTGGTTCGGACATCGGAGCAAGACCCGTTGCTATCGGTGCTCTATTTCCTCTGGGCAGGGATCTGCCTGGTGGGCTTCTCCCTGATTGACTTCGCTCCGCGGCACGTAGGTCTGTACTGGAGTATTGCTGCTCCGCTAGGCTTTTTGACGAGCTGCTTTCTGGGGTGGCGCCACAGCCAGCGGCAGGGCCAGATGCCTCGAGCGGGAATGCGCTACGGTCTACACATATTCGGGATGATGGCGGTTATCTTCCTGGCAACTATTCTTGGGGTAACCGGCGCTGTTTGCTGGAATGAGCTGGTAAAGCTCATCTTGCTTATCATAGGCCTGGGCTACTTTCTGGCCGGCGTTCACCTGGATCGGCCGCTTCTCTGGATCGGCATCCTGATGATGGCGGGCTACCTGGCCCTCTTCGTTATCCCGGCGTATGGCTGGACCTTCATTGGCGCTCTGGTGGCGGTGGCGCTAATAACCGTCGGCCTGATAGAGAGGAGGAAGAGTGGTACGTCACCGAGATGAGTCCGACGGCCCGATCTGGGACAGGGTGAATGGCTTCAACAGCTTCCTCGAACATCGCACCAGGCTGGGGATCTGCGTACTCCTGGCCCGCAACGATACCATCACCTTCAGCCGGCTCAAGGCTCTGCTCAACGAAACGGACGGGGCCCTTGGGGCACATCTGCGAAAGTTGGAGGACGAGGATTACCTCGTGGTTAAGAAGGAGTTTCGGGATCGGAAACCGACAAGCTGGTATAGCCTCACCCGGGATGGCCGGAAGGCCCTGGAGACGCATCTGCAGGCCCTGGAGAAGTTGATCGCCGAGGCAGGTGATTAGTCCTTAATACGGCGCCGGACAAAAAATCAGGAGGTGAAGTCGTGCCTGTTGTGCAAGTGAAAAACCTGCGTAAAGTCTATGGTACTGTGGTGGCGGTGAATGATCTTGCGTTCGAGGTGCAGGAAGGGGAGATCTTTGGAATTGTGGGGCCAAACGGTGCCGGCAAAACAACTACCATCGAGTGCATCGAAGGCATTCGCCAAGCGGACTCTGGAGGCATTCAAGTGCTCGGTCTCGATCCACACAAAGATCGTAAACAGTTGCTACCCCGAATAGGTGTCCAGTTGCAGGAAGGTGCCGGCTTACCAGAACGAATCAAAGTAGATGAAACGATGCGACTATTTGCATCCTTCTACGATGACTCACTGCCGTGGCAATCGCTACTGGACGTATTCAACTTGAGTGAGGCTCGCTCACGCTATTACGATCGATTGTCCGGCGGGCAAAAGCGGCGCTTCCAGGTCGCATTGGCTCTCGTGGGTAAACCAGATCTTCTTTTCCTGGATGAACCCAC
>JALPXT010000050.1 GCA_023271485.1 Dehalococcoidia bacterium
CAACGATTATATTTGCGCTTCGAGATACATTCCCTGCGGTAGCCGTAATGTGCACGCTGGCTATGCCATCCCGGACTTCAAATTTCACATCTTCCTCGGTTAGAATGTTTCTTGCTATCCTGAGGGTGGATTTCACCACACCATTACGCCTTTCCTCACGAATCAACGAGGTGTTTTCGGCATCATAGCTATAGGTTACCGTATATTTCACCGGCAGCTCGCCGATGTAATCGTACCACTGAAACCTCACGTATTCCGGACTGTCCCGCATTTCGTAGTGCCGGAAAGCCTGACCGTCCCTGATAAGCCAGCGGCGCGTGATGTCGAGGTCGTGCATCACCGCCAGTTCGTTATCTATCCGGGGTGCCAGCCGCATCATCAGTTGGGTGGCCGGAACCATAAGGGCAATAACCATGGCGCCAATCGTCATAGCTATCACTATCTCTACCAGAGTGAGTCCCTTTTCCCGTCCTCTCATCGCCTCACCTTATACCCTTCCAACTGCAATGAGCCGTGATGACCGGTGACCGTGATGGTGACCCGCTGGAGAATGACCTCGCCGCCCGGGCAACGTTCGACACCGTCTATAACATATACATAGATATCAAAACCCGCAGGATGCGAAATAAGATCATAGTCTCCACCAGGACGAAATTCCTGTCCCTGGATGCTCTCCATCTGGGACTGAGCAAGCTCCAGGACTATGGAGCGGTCACGGACACGATCGGCGCTGGTTATCGCTGCCGATAGCGCCGTGAACATAGTGGGTATAATTATGGCTATCAAGGCCAGGGTTACCACTACCTCGATCAGGGTCTGACCTTTCTGTCCGCCGGCATGGTTGCGGAGGCTGATTTCGCGCCGCATCATTTCCATCGTTGTCACCGATCCTCGCAGGGAGGGCCCATTCTTAATACCGCCGTCTCTAGATCAACGTAATCCGGTGCGACCTGATGGCTCAATCCTTGACGTCTGGGGGAAGAAGATTCGGGATGGTATCCTTGATAGGATAGCGCACTGAGCAGTTGGCGCAGTAAAGAGAGCCGTTGATCACCTCCTTATCATCCTCCTCCTCGACAGTAAGTTCGAGAGAGTTCTTGCACATCGGACAGGCCAGTATATCCATGAGTTCCTTTTTCATTGTGCTATCCTCCGTATTTAGCGTGCAGCGCATAGCGTGTAGGGAGGCTACCCCCTATCCCCTACACCACATTAACCGGGCAGATCCCACATCTCTGCTCCCGACAGAATGTCTGGTAGAGATGGATCAATCCCTGCTGACGTCGCGCTGAGTTCACCGTCTCCGGCTTCCCCGCGCCCCAGAAAAGCTCGCTCAGGTATCGAGTTATCTGATTTTCCCCCAGTCGAGGATAGGTTCGATACAGCTCCAGGATATGCTCCCCGATCTTCGGACGCGAATCGCACTCAGCCAGGGCGAGAGAAAATGGCAAAACCACATTCACCGTGATCTCCCGTGCCCGTCCCGACCCAATGAGGTCGGGTATCAGGAAGCCGGACTCAATCGCCGTCGTGCCTCTCCCGGGATTCGCCTCTGCTACAAGATCGGACACCCCCTGGAGCAAGCCTTGGTCCAGATAGCGATCGAAGAGATGTCCCGCTGCCAGGAGTCGCCGCGTGGGAAAGTTCCTGGGATGCATCCGGAAGAAGTGCCAGTCGGTATAGCTCATGGCGTTTTCGACATTCAGGGAACGCCAGATATCCTCCAGCTTCGATGGCGCCTCCAAACCCCCAAAGCCGGACTTCTCCCCACATTGTGAAGGCAGCAACCCCGCCCCACCCAGAAGCAGAGCCTGGAGCACAAGGCTTCTGCTACCGAGCCCCTGTTCCTGAGCGATGCTCTCCAGGACCCGCAGCGGCAGCCGGCGTGCCAGTTCCTGAAAGGGCTTCTTATTCTTGGTGTATCCCAGAGCTCCCATCACACCCTGGTACAGCACCTCGGCCGGCTCATCGAGAATCAACCCCACCTCAAAGAAAGCCGATTTCAAATAGAACCGCTCTTCGCCACACCAATCCAGGATTTCGCCGATTCTCCCTTCTCCGTGCTGACTCCCAACGCCTCGGCAGGGGGAAATGAGAGTCATCGCGCGGAGGGAAAGCTCATCCATTGAGCCATTGAGGAAGTCGTGCAGGGGTAAGGTGGGAGCCGACTCCCCGTTTTCAAGTTGAGCCGGCCTTTTCGCATCGTCCCACAACACCACGTGGAGAATCACCCCGTTGAAATGCCGGTCGAGGTGGTGGCCATGTGCCCTCCAGTCGCTCGACTTCACGTGGAGCTCGACATCGCCCTGGAGTATCTCGTCATCAAGAATAACGATGGCTCCGAGGAAATCGGGGCCGCTATCCTTGTTCTCTATTCCGGGCGAGCGCACCCTCACCATCCGGCCGTCACTGGTAGGAAGGGCACCTTTCTGTACCCATTGACCCTTCCATATCCTGGCCAGGAGGCTTTCGGGAACTCCGCATTTATTCTCTGGATTGATACCGGTCATCGGTCACAACTCATAGCCGCAAGACGTTGCGTCTGCTACGCCTCCCTTGCATACCGGACGATCTCCCTGAGTGCCGGCCTCTTGCCGTACATCAGCAGAAATACCCTGAAGACCCTGGCCACGACCCATATCCCGACAGCAATCGATCCCACCATGATGGTCAGACTCAGGGCCAATTCCCAGAGGGGGATGGTGGTATTGGGGAGGCGCATCATAACGGTGATCGGGGCGGTGAAGGGAATGAAGGTCAGTATCCTGGCGACGAGCCCATCGGGGTGCTGAGCGATTACACTGAGCAACATTATCGGCACTACGGCCGGCAAGGTGAAGACGCTTGCCCATTGCTGGCTATCCTTCTCTGTGGAGCCGATAGACCCCACGCCGGCGTAGAGAACGGCAAACAGCAGGTAACCACCTATAAAGTAGAGCAACCCCAGGACGAGCATACTCGTGGGAATGACAAGGTCGCCCAGTGCCGGTATATTCATCGCCCCCACATGCGCAAAAATCCGGATACTCACCAGCCACACCACCATCTGCAGAAGCCCGGCCGAGCCCAGCCCCAGAATCTTCCCCAAGAACAACTGCCTGGCAGAGACCGAGGAAAGCAGCACCTCGATCATCCGGTTCTCCTTCTCCTCAGAGACGCTCTGCAGCAGACGTCCGGAGTTGGAGAATATCGAGATCATGAAGAGGAACCCAAAGATATAGGGGACAAAGATCGCTATCAGTGGGTGAGGGACCTCGATGATCTTCCCCGTCTCGTCCAGTTGCAGCGAGACCAGCATCAACGGCTCCTTGACCCGCCGGCGCAATTCCTCGGTGACCTCACCGGCCAGAAGGTTGCTCAACAGAAAATCACTGATCTGCTTTGTTAGTCCGGGTGGGGGCGCAAGTTCGCCTTCCATGGTGAATCTAATCACCTGCCCGGTGGCCCGGTAGTCCTGAGGGATAATGAAAAACTCGTCGATCTCTCCGGCCAGGAGGTCGTTTTTGGCCTCAGCCTCGGTGGGGTAAGGGACAAAGGTGAGGCCGGGCTGTTCGGTGTAGCCGGTGAAGATTCCAGTATTGTCCGCATAGCCGATCTTCTCGGGCATTTCCGGCTCTGGAAAGAGCCCCATGATGAACGGATAGCCTAGCATCCCGATCAGCGCAATCAGGGGGACGCTGGCGGTCATGATAAGGAACGACTTCCTCTTGATGGTCTGCCTGAACTCGTGCTTTAGGATGGTGAGCATCTTGTTCATGGCTCCTCCTTCACCACCTGAATGAATATCTCGTTGAGCGATGGGGTGGAAACTTCGAACCGGTCAACTGTGATGTCCCGAGCCAGAAGCTGAGCCAGCACCTCCCGGGACGAGGTTTTCCCGTCAAGAAAAAGCTCTACGAATTTGCCGTGATTTTTCTCCCCCGTCACGCCGGCCAGCCCGTCAAACGAGCCCTCACATTCGAGGAAGATAGAGTTGTTTCTGAATCTCGACCTGATCTCAGACAATTCCCCGTAGAGCACTGTCTTGCCCTTATTGATCATCAGGATGCGGTCGCAGAGCTCCTCCACCTCATTCATCTGATGGGTGCTCAGGATGATCGTTTTCCCGTGTTGGCGAAGCTCCCGGATCAGTTCCTTGAGCATCTCCCTGTTCACCGGGTCGAGCCCCGCAAAGGGCTCGTCCAGGATCACCAGATCGGGGTCGTGGATGATGGTGGTGACGAACTGGATTATCTGTCCCATGCCCCGGCTGAGCTGCTCTATCTTCTTGTCCTTATTCTGGAACATGCCCACCCGGTGGAGCAGGTTGTCTGTGCCTGACTTCGCCGCGCCGGGAGTGAGGCTCTTGAGTCGAGCCAGATACTCCAGCGATTCGGCCACAGTGATCCTGCGGTAGAGTCCCCTTTCCTCGGGGAGGTAGCCGATCCTGTCCTTGGTGCTCTCTCTGAGGGACTCGCCGAGAATTTTCACCCCGCCGGAATCGGGTTTGATGATATCCATGAGCATCCGGATGGTGGTCGTCTTACCGGCGCCGTTGGGCCCGACCATCCCGAATATCTCGCCGGATCTGACCTCGAAGGAGATGTCGTCCACCACCTCCTTTCCGCCGAATGATTTATGCACCCGGCAGACCTCAATGGTTTTCTCTCCGGGCAGCATCTTGGTGGGCGATAAACGGGAATCCCATCCCAGCGTGGTAGTGACTTCCTCCGAGGAGCCTGGACTTGACCGCTCGGCCCTGTCTCGTCTCCGGCGCTGAAGATATGAGCGCAGAGACACGGTCACCCCAATGGCAACAACGGCGATTATTATCGTATCCATATTCACCATCCAACTCTGGTGACTGGTTTCAGATGCTACGAACAGTGGAGATACTCTTCAACCAGTTTCTTGATCTCGTCTTCCTTTCCGTATAATCTCTCACTCAAGTCCTTATCATCGTAACTTCTAAGCTTTTTAACTATCCCATCAATTGCTACCGAGGGGAAAACGCCATCCCTCTGGTATATTTCACGATCTCCCGAAAGACATCGAGCGGACTCCCAGCATGAGGCAGGTAACTTTGCCAGGCTCTCTTGAAGTCGCTTATGCTGAGGGGAAAAGATATTCATGTCCACATACAGTCTATCAGCCAGTTCCAACCCCCCATCCATCTCCAACCCGTGTCGAGCTGCCACGGCCAGCCCTGCCAGCAAGAGATGAATGTCAGCCGAACCATCAGGGCATCGAAACTCGACCGTCTGCCTGCCGGCAGGCTCCAGGAATTCTCCCCTCTCCTGGGGATTGGCATCCCTTATCATGTCACACACACCTAACCACCCCAGGGGAACCCTGACTAAGACGGACCGGTTTCTGTCACCCCAACTTATGTTTGTTGGCGCCTCCTGATGCGGAACCAATCTCAGATAGGAAATGGGGACGGTATTACCGAAGGCCGTTAGTGAAGGAGCCATCTTGAGATACCCCGCAATGGCCCTTCTGGCGATATCGCTTAACCGGCTTCCTTCGATCATCATATTTTCCCCATCCCTAACCAATCTCGTATGGATGTGAAGTCCACTGCCTGCATGACCCACCGAAATCTTGGGGGCAAAGCTGATCGTTACCCCATACTTATAGCCCACATTCCTCAACACCCATTTGGCAATAACAATTTGATCCGCCGCATCTTCTATCGCCACGGGGAGAAACTCAATCTCATCCTGTTCCATTTCATGATCTTCCCCAAGAATAGCCCCTACCTCAGAATGAGCATATTTTATCTTTCCTCCCGCCTGAGCAATGGCTTGCATCGCCTCGCACCTTAATACTTCCCACTTGGAAAATGGGGAGGATTCTTCATAACCCTGCTGGCTCATGAGTTGATAAAGGTCGTTTCTCTCATAAAGAACGTAATACTCTAACTCGCCCATGGCCTCGAGACCTAGCCCGGTGCTACTCTTCAATGCTTCATGAGCCCTTCTAAGAATATTCTCCGGAGAGCTTGCCAGTCGAACCCCCTCGTTTGTATAGTAAGAGCAGAGTATGTCCATCGTTGGAATGGGTGAGAACGGATTCACGTAGGCAGTCCTATAGCGAGGGATAAGGTATAAATCGCTTGATGCCGCATCGATATAGGGGAACAGGCTGGAACCATCTACCCTTTCTCCCATCGACAATACTCGATCTAATTGAGCTCTACTGATAATGGCAAAATTAAGCGTCTTTAACCTGCCATCTCCTCCTACATGCCGGAAGTTGAGCATCTCGATCTTGTTCTCCTCGACAAACTTGATGAGGTCTTCTTTCGTGAATTCTTCCTGCGACTTTCCTAAATATTGAACTATCCTGTTAGGATTCATTGATATCTCCGCGTTGTTCATAGCTTGCCCTCTCCTCTCTCATAGTTTATCGCCTCTATTACGACACCTCAACGAATCCGGCATTCAGTTCTATCCTCAGGTATATCCGGTTCTGGGCATCTTCAAAGCCTGGCGAGATATAGTAATCGCCTCTCCTGGGAAAACGGGTCTCATCTATCTCGATGGCGCCTACGGTAACGTCGGCCTCAATTCGAGCAGCTACTCCATCGGGGATGGTTATCTCGATATTGGCGGCGTTGGCCTCGATAAACGCCCGCGTGACTGCCGCACCTGACGGCATCATGATCTCGCAGTTAGCGGCGTTCAGTTCCAGATCAAGCCGCGTCACCTTAAGATGGTAGAGATCGAGCTCCGCATTAACGGCATCCGATTGCACCTCGAGGGTCAGTGAAATGTCCTGAGTGAGCTCTACCTCCCACTCGGTCCACCCCGTCCCCACCCTCCTCCAGGGCGGTCGGCGGTCCCAGGTGCTGTTCAGACGAAGGTTCCCCACCGTATCTTCGCGACGGAAATCCGCCGTTAAGCTGGCTCCTCGGGAGAGGGCCTCGACCAGATTCGGGGAGTCAGGTGGGAGAGCAGACAAGCGGAGATGTCCAGCCTGGAAATCCACCTCAACGACGGCCTCATGGAGATCGCCCCGGGGCTCTGAATGGGTGATGATGACTTCCTGACAGGGAGGCATCTGATATTGCCAGACAGCCACGCCCAAAAAGGCGCCCAGCACCACCAGCACCAGGAACGTTGACAGCCAGGGCTTATGACGGCCGATGATGATATCAATCCCGATGATGATGAGTATCACCGGCCAGAATCTCCACAGCATCGCCCACAGTCCCCAGGGGAGGAGGTCAAAATTCTGCAAAAGGAGAACTACTCCCACGAAAACCAGAATGATGCCCCAGATGGAGATACGATGCTTCCTCGGCGATTTCGTTTCACTCATGGCGCCTTCTCCAGGTCATCAGAATAAACAGCAAACCAGCGCCCACAAGTAATAGCGGCCACAGTTCACCCCAAGCGAACCACCAGAAGAAATTGAAGTTCGCTGCCAGGAAAATGAGGCCCCCCACGATCAGCGAAATGCCTATTAAGTGGCGCCACCGATGAGTCCCATCCTCTTCCTTGGCCTCCGCTTGCTCCTCGCCAAATGTGGAACATATCTCTTCTCCGAGTTCGCCGGCGGTCTTCTTGATCTCCTCCACATTCTCCCGCATCGTCTCCTTGGGGTCCGCCGTCTTTGAACCCTCCAGTGGAACGATGACAGCCATGATGATGTAGACCAGGATGCCTAGCCCGTTGGCAAAAGCCAGCAGAACCATGACCAGGCGGACCAGTGTCGGATCCACATTCAGGTGTTTGGCCAGCCCCCCGCACACCCCCCAGATCACCCGGTCGCTTCGACTGCGATACAGCCTTTTTTCCATAATTCCTCCTTGCAGGTTACGTTAAGCGTTTAGCAGTCAGCGATCAGCTGCGAGGAGTGAAGGATTCCTTTCCTTCACTTATGATAGCCTATATCAAGCTATTTTTCCACTACCTTGAGGATGCATCCTGATTGATCACTGGCCTGACCCCCGATTTTCATTTAAGGCAATTCGGGGGTAGAGAAACTTGTCTGAATCGTGCTATACTTGTGAGCAGGCGTCGCCTCTTCGAAATCATGCGTTTATCCACACTTTTCGGCAAGACCTTGCGGCAATCTCCAGCGGAGGCCGATTCCGTAAGTCATCAACTGCTTCTCAAAGCAGGGATGATCCATCAGGTGGCAGCGGGCGTTTATGCCTATCTGCCCCTGGGATGGCGTGTGCTGCGGAAGATCGAACAGATCATCCGGGAGGAAATGGACGCCGCCGGCGGCCAGGAGGTAATGCTGCCCGTGCTGCAGCCCTTCGAGATGTGGCAAGAGACCGGACGGGATCTGGCGTTTGGAAAATCCCTGTTCACCCTGACCGACCGGCGGGATCGTGATCTTTGCCTTGGTCCCACACATGAGGAGATCGTAACAGCCCTGGCCCGTTTGAATGTGCGAAGCTATCGAGATCTGCCGATGATGCCCTATCAGATACAGACCAAGTTCCGGGACGAACCGCGGCCCAGGGGAGGGTTGCTGCGCGTGCGCGAGTTCCACATGAAGGATCTCTACAGCCTGGATGTCAGCCAAGAAGCACTGGATCGAAGCTACCAGAAGATGGTCCGGGCGTATAATAATATCTATGCCCGCTGTGGGCTGCCGGTAGTCATGGTCGAGGCCGATAGCGGCGCCATAGGCGGCAAGGATTCCCACGAGTTCATCCTTCTTGCCGAGACCGGCGAGGATGAAGTGATCTATTGTGCGCAGTGCGGCTATGCCGCCAACGCGGATCGGGCTGCCTTCGCCAGGCCAGAGGTAGAGAACAAGGGGGAACCTCTGCCACTGGAAGAGGTATCTACGCCTGGGGTGAAGACCATCGAGGAGCTGGCGCGCTTCCTTGGGGTGCTAACAGGTCAAACGCTGAAGGCCGTTTTCTATGCTGCCGATGGAGAGGTTGTCTTCGTCGTCATCCGGGGAGATCTCGAGGTCAACGAGGTGAAGCTTAAGAACGCCCTGAAATGCATCGAGGTGCGTCTGGCCACGGAGGGGGAGGTGACCGGGGCGGGGTTGGTGGCTGGTTCGGCATCGCCGATAGGACTTTCGGGGATAAGGATCGTGGCCGACGACTCGATAGCCATGGGCGCTAACTTCGTCATCGGCGCCAACAAACCAGATGCACATCTCAAGAATGCCAACTACCCGCGCGACTTTAAGGTGGACATTATGACCGACATCGCCCTCGCCCAGGCGGGTTACAGATGCGTCGGATGTGGGGCTGAACTCCTGTCAGAACGGGGCATCGAGGTAGGGCACCTGTTCAAGCTGGGGACTGTGTTCAGCGAGAAAATGGGGGCGTTTTACCTCGATCAAGATGGGACAGAAAAGCCGATCGTCATGGGCTGCTATGGCATAGGGCTGGGGCGGCTTCTGGCGGCGGCCGTGGAACAGAATCACGACGAGAAAGGCATAATCTGGCCGCTCTCGATCGCCCCGCATCAGGTTTACCTCTGCCCACTGAGCATTGACCGTGACGAGGTAGCAGAGGCTGCAGGAAAGCTCTATTCCGAGCTTCGAAAGGCCCGATTTGAAGTGCTCTTCGATGACCGGGAAGAATCTCCAGGGGTCAAGTTCAATGACGCCGATCTCCTCGGCATACCCATCAGGGTGGTGGTGAGCCCGCGAACATTGAAACAGGGCGCTGCCGAGGTTAAGCTTCGAGCTCAGCGCCAAATTGAGTTGGTTCCATTAGGGGACGTTGCGGAGAAACTCAAAGCGATTCTTGCCTCTCGTTGAATGTAACCACCCTTGCCTGAGTCTGCCTCTACTTCAGCTCCTGGTAGTGCCTCCCTGATTGGTCATAGTGCCTATCAAAGGATAGCCCGAGGCATAGGAATTTCAAAGATTCCTGTGCCTCGTAAAGG
>JALPXT010000051.1 GCA_023271485.1 Dehalococcoidia bacterium
CAACATTTAACCATCTCTTAACATAGCCTTAACCAAACCTTAAACTTCGCCTGTTATGCTTAAAACAGGACGAGGAGTTTGGTTAAGGCTAATTTTATGGAGAAGGGGTGAAATATGGGTAGATTGGCTCTAGCACTGATTGCGCACAACGCCAAGAAGGACGACATGATCCGGCTGGTGAGGGCACATCAGAGGGAACTTGCCGGGCTTAACCTGGTGGCAACCAGGGGTACCGGGCAGTTGATTCAGTCGGAGGTCGGCCTGTCCGCAACCCTGATGGGGAGCGGGCCCCTCGGCGGCGACCAGCAGATTGGAGCCCTGGTAGCCAGTGGTGAGGTGAGGGCGGTGATATTCCTGCGTGATCCCTTAATGGCACAGCCCCACGAGCCGGATATATCGGCACTGCTGCGGATCTGTGATGTCTACAATGTGCCGCTGGCAACCAACATGGCTACCGCTGAAGCGATCCTGCACCATCTATTTGAATATTCCGAAGCAGGGGGAGGGCATCACCTTGCGGCGGAATTTACCGAGGAGATGGTGGCAGCCCACGAATAGAGCGAAACTCCAGCACTTCCCCTGATGATCCTGCCCCAGCGAAGGGTAGAAAATGAGGCAAAGTAAGATTCTTATCATTGCCAATGATAAGATGCTTCTTGATAAGCTCCGGGGCAATCTGTTAAGAGAGAAGTATGCGGTGGTCACCGCCGCTGATGGTTCCCAGGGTCTGCAACTTGCTCGAATTGAAAAGCCAGATCTTATCCTCCTGGACGTTATGCTCCCCCAGCTTGACGGCCTGGAGGTTTGTCGTATCCTGCGCAAAGAGATGCCCGTGCCCATCCTGATGCTGAGTACTAGGGGTGAAGAATTTGACACGGTCATTGCCTTGGAGTTAGGGGCCGATGACTGTATGACCACGCCGTTCGGTATCAGAGAGTTGCTGGCGCGGGTCCGGGCGATGCTGCGCCGGGCGAACATGGCAAATGAGGTAACCCCGCCCAATCCGCAGGCCCTCCCCCAGCAAATAAGGGTCGCCGGTCTTACCATTGATCTTTCTCGTCGCCGCGTTTTTCGCAATGAATCCACTCATAACCTGACTCCCAGGGAATTGCAACTGCTCGTCTTTCTGGCAAGGAACCGGGGACACGTCTTCAGTCGAGACCATCTTCTGGACGAGGTATGGGGCGATGATTACGCCGGCAATCCTCGCGTAGTGGACTATCATATCCTCTCGCTAAGACGGAAGATCGAGGATGACCCTTCTTGCCCCGTCCACCTGGTGACGGTCCGCGGCACCGGCTACAAGTTCGAGGGATAGCAAAGGGGCGAAGCCCCTTCAAAAGCCGAGGACATGACCGCTTTTCTAACCAAACCTTAACAATCTCTTAACCAAATCTTAACATTTCCCAACCAAACCTTAACATTCAGGCGTCATAATAAAGATAGATGAGGGAAAACACGAAGATGGGATGAGGGAAAAGGCAAAAAAGGTGAGGGAGAAAAGAGAGCCCAAGGCAAACTGGTTGAGTCAAAGTCAGGGCGCAGCATAGCAATCTCAATGACGTAGATCAAGGAAAGGGGGTGATTGATGAAGAAGTGACCGCAGGGAAAGACCTGCTGGCAACCTGGAAAGACAGGAGACGGTGGGAGAGACCATAAATAAAAAATAAAACAAAAAGGAGTGAACAAAATACTGTGTTCTCTGCGTGCTCGGCGGTTAACGCTTATGAAAATTTAACGGCTTGTTTGGTTCGGGCTTGTCCGGGTTAGCTGGTGCGTAATGCATAATGCAATCACCGATGTTTCTGGCATAAAGGTGGGCCACTATAGCGACAAGCAGGTGGCAACTGGCTGCAGCGTAATCTTATGTGAAGATGGCGCAGTGACCGGGGTAGATGTTCGAGGTTCAGCCTCCGGCACCCGGCAGACCGACCTGCTCAACCCTCTTCACTTAGTTGAAGAGGCTCACGCAATTCTTATCAGCGGGGGAAGCAGCTTTGGACTCGATGCCGGCGGAGGTGTAATGCGCTACCTGGAAGAACAGGGCTGCGGCTATGACACCGGCGTGGCCAAGGTGCCTATTGTTCCCTCAGCCATTCTTTTCGACTTATCCATAGGAGATGCCGGGGTAAGACCAGGGATTGAAGAAGGTTATAAGGCTTGCCTTGCTGCCCATGGTGGAAAGATCGTCGAGGGAACGGTTGGTGCAGGCACCGGGGCCAGAGTGGGGAAAGCGTTGGGTGCCGATAGAGCGGTAAAAAGCGGCATTGGAACAGCAAGCCAGCAGTTCGGCGATGGCATAATCGTTGGGGCAATTGTGGCCGTCAATGCCTTTGGTGATGTGGTGGATTACGAGACGGGTCGAATCATCGCCGGGCCCCGCCGGATCGACGGCAACGGTTTTCTAAGCACTTCGGAGATCTTGAAGAGTGGACAGGGGGTTCGAGCGTTTGTTCCCACGAGCACTACCATCGGTGTTATAGCTACCAACGCAAGGCTGAGCAAGACACAGGCCACCAAGGTCGCCCAGATGACCCACGACGGGCTGGCGCGTGTTATACGGCCGGTGCACACCATGTATGACGGGGATGTTATCTTTGTTCTCTCAGTTGGTAAGGATAGCAGGAAGCAGGCCGATGTGACCACCGTGGGAACGGTTGCTGCCGAGGTCATGGCTCAGGCAGTCATCAGGGGGATAACTCAGGCTGATGGTCTTTGCGGTATTCCTTCAGCTAATGAGGTTAGGGGGTGAGCTATGTAGATTTGGTAGTCAGAACTCAGGGAACAAATTTTCAAAGGAGGTTTTAGATGAGAGCGAAAGAACTATCAAAGAGACTGGTCGGCACCTGGTTGGTGTTGCTACTTGCCGTGAGCCTGATTGCTACTGGCTGTCCGCGACCAGTAGAACAGGTACCAGAACCCGAAAAGGCTGTACCTGTCAGGGGCGGGAGCCTTGTAGTCGCTCTTCCGGCCGAACCGCCGATACTTGATCCCACGGCAAGTCCAGCGACAGCCGTTGACGCCGTGGTCTATCAAAATGTCATTGAGGGCTTGCTCAGGGTCAACCGGGAGGGAGAGATTTTGCCAGCCCTGGCCACCGAATGGCATGTCTCGCCAGACGGTAGGGTTTACACCTTCCATTTGCGCAGGGGGGTCAAGTTTCACAACGGAGAGCCTTTCAATGCCCAGGTGGCCAAATGGAACATAGAGCGGGCCAAAATGGAGGGGACCAAAAACCCGCGCCCTGACCAGTTCAGGATAATTGAGAGGATCGATACTCCGGATGATTACACATTGATCCTCACCCTCGAGGAGCCGAACGCCCTGTTTTTGAGGTGGGTGGCGGGCGAGGGTCATTGGGGCATGCTGCCAATGAAGGGTTATGAGAAGGCAGCGACTGAGCCCATCGGCACAGGCCCGTTCAAATTTGTCAGGTGGGTGCGGGGCGACCGGGTTGAGCTGACCCGGTTTGAGGGCTATTGGAACCCTGAGCTGCCCTACCTGGATAAGGTGACCATGAGGTTCATACCAGATCCCGCCGCCCAGGTTGCGGCACTTAAGGCCGGCGAGGTAGATGTGGTTGCTTATCTCCTTGCGCCCGAGCTGGCTGTAGGGCTGATGGACGATGAACGCTTCAATGTCTTGATCGGGACAAGTACCACCGAGGTCATCGTGGCTACCAACAACAAGGCAGAGCCGTTCGACTGTAAGCTGGTGCGCCAAGCCATGGCTCACGCTATCGACCGTCAGGCGCTTATCGACATGGCCCAGTTTGGATTCGGTACTCCCATGGGCTCCCACTGGCAGCCGGGAGCGCCGTACTACGTGGATCTGACTGGAATACACCCATACAACCCCGAAAGGGCCAGGGAGTTACTGGCCGAGGCCGGTTACCCCGACGGTTTTGAAACCACCTTACAGCTTCCGTATGCTTACGCTTACACTGTGAGTGCCGGAGAGGTAGTAGCCGACATGCTCGCCAAGGTGGGCATTGATGTTGAGATCTCGCTTGTCGATTGGGGTTTCTGGCTCGAACGAATATTCTTTGGGAAGGAATACGAGCTGACAATAATTGGTCATGCGGCGAGCTGGGACATTGGCATTTACGCCAACCCCGACTACTACTTCCAGTATGACTCCCAGGAGTTCCGCGATGCCTACGCCAAGGCTCTGAAGGCACCTACGGAGGCGGAGCGCGCCAAGTGGTTCGGTCGCGCCCAGGAGATTATTGCCAGGGACGCGGTTAACATCTTTCTGTACTCTGCTGCCAATATTACTTTGAGCAAGGCCGCCGTCAATGGCCTGTGGGAGAACTACGTGACCCCTATGTTTGACGTCACCGAGGTGTGGTGGTGGAGCGAATACCCCAGAAGATAAAATCGCTTCACGATTCTTGTCCTGCCTCAGTCCCGACTGAGGCAGGACTCAAAAACAGGAAATACGTAAGCAATCACATTCAGGGTTGGTGGGTAACTATTCACGCCTTTTTAGAGAGGTGTGATATGCGCCGATATCTGGTTAAAAAGCTCTTAACACTTCTCATCCTGCTATTTCTAGTCTCGATTATTGTACACTCTGTTCTTTTTATCCTGCCGGGTGATCCAGCTCATATCATGCTGGGCATCGACGCTACCCCCGAAACCCTTGCCACTCTCCGTGCTGAGCTGGGCCTGGATAAATCGCCCTGGGCCCAATACACCGAATGGATGGGCAACCTCCTGACCGGCCGGGGCAGCCAGTCGATCCACTATCAGGTGCCGACCCATGACCTGATTCTGCCCCGTCTGGCCGTAACCGGTCCCCTCGCCTTGCTCGCTATGGTTCTTGCGGTAGCAATTTCGATTCCCCTGGGCACCTATGCGAGCTGCCACCAGAACCGGCCCGGAGATGTTGGGGTGATGTTCTTTACTCAACTGGGTCTGGCCACGCCCGCGTTCTGGTTAGGCATCTTACTGATCCTGGTATTCGCTGTCCACTGGGGGGTGCTTCCTGCCGGTGGATTTCCAGGGTGGTCAGTTGACTTTTGGGGTTCGGTCAAGGCACTGCTGCTACCTTCCTTCGCGCTTGGAATCATACAGGCATCGATTCTAACTCGGGTGACGCGTTCATCCATGCTGGATGTACTCCGGGAGGACTATGTGCGGACTGCCCGGGCCAAGGGACTAAAGGAGCGGATCGTAATTTATGTCCACGCACTGAGGAATGCCCTGATCCCGGTGCTGACCATTCTTGGGCTCCAGTTGGGCCAGCTTATAGCCGGGTCGATCATCATTGAGAATGTTTTTTTCTTACCCGGCTTGGGCCGGTTGGTCTTCCTGGCCGTTGGCATGCGAGATCTACCAGTAGTCCGGGACATAGTACTATTCATGGCGGCCGCGGTAGTGATAATCAACTTTATCGTGGATCTGGCTTACGGCTTTCTTGATCCCAGAATAAGGCTGGAGTGAAACAGGACTAGGTGTAAGCGGTATGAAACGATTTTTTAGCAATTTAAACTTCACCGTCGGCTTTGTCCTGTCGAGCGTGGTTGTCTTATTGGCAGCAATCAGCCTTGTCTGGACGCCACATGAGCCCAACCTCATGAATGCCGATCATCGCTTTGAATCGATGTCGTTGAGCCATCCTTTAGGAACCGATCATTTTGGCCGGGACATGCTGTCCCGAGTGATGGTCGGGGCGGTCAAATCGATCATTGTGGGACTTGCCGCGGTCGCCATTGGGATGAGCCTGGGGGTCTTGCTGGGACTGGCATCTGCTTATTATGGCAAGTTGGTGGACGAGTCGATTATGCGATTCGCAGACCTTTTATTCGGCTTTCCTGCCGTGTTGACTGCCATCCTGATAACCTCTGTTCTTGGGCCATCGCTCATAAATGCCATGCTGGCCATCGGCATCTTTTACATCCCGATCTTCGCCCGGTTGACTAGGGCAGTTGCTATGACCATCTGGGGGCAAGAATTCATCGCGGCGGCCAGGGCCAGCGGGATTAGTGAGTGGGATATCACACTGCGCCATATCCTCCCCAATATTCTTTCCCCTTTGCTGATCCAGGGCACAATCCATTTTGCCATGGCCATTCTGGCCGAGGCGGGCCTAAGCTATCTGGGGTTGGGTACCCAGCCACCCTACGCATCCTGGGGACGTATGCTTAACGAAGCCCGAACTTTCATATTGCTTGCCCCCTGGCTGTCGATCATCCCTGGCGTGGCCATTGCATGGGCCGTACTGGGCTTCAGCCTGCTGGGAGATGGCCTGCGCGATACTCTTGATCCCAAAATGGTCAGGGTCCGGTAACATTACTATGGGGTGACGAATAATGATACCCGCTGAAATAATCGGTAAGGTCTTGAATATGATTGATCTAGATGAGTTGATCGACCTCACGAGAGATTTAGTCAGGATCAACTCGGTGTGGGATTCTGTGGCCGGAACCGGTGAGGATGCGGCCGTTGAGCTTGTCGTGGGATGGGCCGAAGCGCAGAGATTTGCGGTGGAAATGAACCAGGTCGCGTCTGGTCGGCCAAACGCCGTGATCAGATGGGCCGCAGGCCCGGGTGATCGGACCCTGATGTTTGAAGGTCACACCGATGTGGTCACGCCAGGTGACGTGTCGGGCTGGCGCTATGATCCGTTTGGAGCCGAAATTGTGGGACGGCGGATATATGGCCGTGGGACGAACGACACCAAGGGTAACCTGGCTGCAATGCTTGTGGCAATGGCATCCTTAAAGCGTAGCGGCGTGGAGTTGGCTGGGACTATCATCGGCGGGGTGCTTTGCGATGAAGAGGGCCAGATGCTTGGGGTCCAGGACTTTATTAAGCGCGGGCATGCCGATATAGTGACTGGTGCGATTATCCTGTGAGCCTCAGGACGGTCTGCTTTGCATCTCCCAGAAAGGGTCTATACGGGCTCGCTACATTATAACGGGCCGGATGAGCCATGGCGCAATGCCGCTTTCCGGTCTCAATACCGCACCGGCCGTGGCCAGACTGATCGAGGGGCTTGATGAGATGGAGCTAAAGGCCATAGAGAGCATGGGGCGAGACCAATACTTGGGTTGGCCCAGCTTCACACCAACAGTGATTCAGGCTCCTATCGCTGGTGCTCCCCAACTCAACGTTATGCCCAAAAAGCTCAGATATTAGTGGACGTTCGCACTGTCCAAATACAATCGCATCCAGACATACGGGACGAGTTGACTGCTCTGGCTGGTAATGTAGAGAATAGGGTTCGCGAGCATTACCAAGGTGTATGATCGTCGCCTCGGTGTGGGGCGGCCTTACGATCTTAAAGTTGAAGTGGAATTCCTCGCAGACTGACCTTGTACCCTGACCGATGTAAGAGACCCTATTGTTCTTGCCGCTGACTGGGCAACACGCCAGGTTTGTGCAGACGAGCCCGTTTATGCTGGCGTGGCCGGGGCCACTGACGGGACTTATCTCTGGGCTCTCAAGGATATCCCAATTGTCACTATGGGAGCTGGCGAGCGCGAGGTGCCCCACCAGATGGACGAATGGGTAGACTTGGACCAGCTCATAGAAACGGCCAGGATATACGCCCTTGCGGCGTTACATTATCTGTATCCTGGAGACCATTTATAATGGAGAAGCTGCTGGAGATAGACAATCTCTCGGTCCAGTTCCATACACCTGAGGGTGTGGCCCGGGCTGTGGACGGGGTCGGCTTTGACCTGCACCGAGGCGAGATTCTGGGGCTTGTGGGCGAGTCAGGCTGCGGCAAGACCGTAACAGCGCTCAGCATTCTGAGATTGATCTCTTCGCCGCCAGGGAGGATTAGAGCTGACAGGATTCTGTTCGAGGGCCGGAATCTACTCGATCTTGATGCCGAAGATCTTCGCCAGATTAGGGGGCAGGAGATCTCCATGATCTTTCAGGAGCCGCTGACCTCGCTCAACCCGGTCCTGCCCATCGGACGGCAGGTGGCGGAGCCTCTTATGGTTCACAGGGGTGTCACTAAGAGAGAGGCATACGAAGAGGCGGCACTATGGTTGGACCATGTCAAAATCCCGGCCGCCAGAGAGCGTCTGAATGACTACCCTCATCAACTATCGGGCGGAATGCGACAGCGGGTGATGATTGCCATGGCCGTGGTGTGCCGGCCCAAGCTGCTGATCGCTGATGAGCCCACAACTGCCCTGGACGTAACCATTCAATCCCAGATACTCTACTTGATACTCAAGCTCAAGGAGGAGCTGGGCATGTCGGTGTTGCTTATCACCCACAATCTGGGCGTGGTTGCGCAAATGGCCAGTCGTGTGGCGATAATGTATGCGGGTGAAGTGGTCGAGGAGGCTGGAGTAATGGATATATTCGATAGGCCCTTCCATCCCTATACCCAAGGGCTTCTCAAGGCAATGCCCCGCTTGGGTGACCGTGTTGGAAGGCGAGCCGGCCGACTCAACGGGATTGCGGGTACGGTTCCGCCCTTAACCAAGGTCATGCCCGGCTGTAAGTTCGCGGACCGGTGCCCTCACATGTTCACGCTCTGCAAGGAGAAACCCCCCGGCCTTTTTGCCCTCAGCGATGGCCAGCATGCACGGTGCTGGCTCAAGGATTATCCGGAACGGAGGAAGGCCCATGTCTGAGACACCATTGCTGGCAGTCCACGATCTGGTCAAACATTTCCCCCTGGGTGGTGGAGTGCTGTCCAAAGCGCGGGCCTGGGTTCGGGCTGTTGATGGAGTCTCTTTCAATGTCAAAAGGGGCGAGAGTTTCGGGTTGGTGGGTGAATCAGGGTGCGGTAAAACCACTCTTGGCCGATTGATTCTCCAGCTGATCGACCCCACCGGAGGCAGTCTTGAATTTGAGGGCCAGGACTACACCAAATTGAGCCGCGCCGATATGCGGTTCATGCGCCAGCGGATGCAGATCATATTCCAGGATCCTTACTCCAGCCTTGATCCTCGTATGAAGGTGGATTCCATCATCACCGAGCCGCTCCGAGCCACCCGGCGCGTGTCCAGAGCCAAACGACGGGAGGTAGCAGTTGAACTTCTTGAGCGGGTCGGTCTCCAAGCGGTTGACTTGGATAAATACCCCCATGAGTTCTCCGGCGGCCAGCGCCAGCGGATTGGCATCGCCCGGGCCTTGTGCGTCCGCCCGGAGTTGATCGTTGCCGACGAACCGGTCAGTGCCCTGGATGTTTCGATCCAGGCCCAGATTATTAACATGATGGAGGATCTCAAAGAGGACTTTAATCTCTCTTACATCTTTATCTCCCACGACCTGAGTGTGGTCGAGCACATCTGTGACCGGATTGCCGTAATGTACCTGGGAGCTATCTTTGAGTTGGCCCCTACGGAAAGCTTTAGCGTTGCCCCACGCCACCCATACACCAGGTCCCTTTTGATGGCAGTGCCCCAGCCTGATCCTCATGCGCGGGCCAAACCGCTTTCCTTGGAAGGCGACGTACCCAGTCCCATCGACCCGCCACCGGGCTGTACCTTCCATCCTCGTTGTCAACATACCTTTGAGCGGTGCAGGAAAGAGCGACCTGCCCTGGTGGAGGTTACACCAAATCATTATGTTGCCTGCTGGCTCCATCAAAAGGGAGGCGGGAAAGGAGAACCATTATGCGAGTAACCCTTATAAAAGTTGCCGCTCAAAACCACGCTGGTCTGCGGCGTGGATGAAAGCAGTGTCCAGCGAAGCTGGACGAAAAAAGACTGCCAACATATCATATGCTTGCAATAGGGCGAATAGCACGGGCTATAACCCTCAGAGGAATCTACCCATAGTAACAGAAGGTGGTAACACTTTGGGAAAGATTCTGGATATATGCCCTGGCTGCCGGATACTTCTCTTCCGGGAGAGCATCAAGCAGCTC
>JALPXT010000052.1 GCA_023271485.1 Dehalococcoidia bacterium
GGAGGTAGTAGATGGTACTGGAGTGGAAGCGCGAGGACCTGAGGGTGGAGAAGGAGATCGGCGAGCCGATACTCCGTATTGAGAATGTCAGCAAAGCCTTTGGTGGTGTGCAGGCTCTCAAGGACGTCAGTTTTGAAGTCCGGGAAAGAGAAATCCTCTCAATCATTGGCCCCAACGGAGCCGGCAAGAGTGCCATGCTCAACTGCATCAATGGGCTGCCCGGATACCGTCCTGATTCGGGCAAGATAATGCTCGATGGTAAAGATATTACCAGGTGGTCTCCTCATAAGAGGGCTCAGGCGGGAATCGCTCGTACCTTTCAGAAGATTGAGCTCTTCGGTGGAATGACCGTGCTGGACAACGTGAAGCTGGGTCGCCACATAAACATGAAGACAAGCTGGTGGGATGGCGGATTCTACTGGTTCAGAGCGGAGAAGGAAGAGGAGAAGCATCGCCAGTGGATTGAGGAAAAGGTATTTGAGACCTGCGAGATTGAAATCTACCGGCACCGGGTAACCGGTATGCTCCCCTATGGCGTGCAGAAGCGCATTGAGATGGCCCGAGCCCTGGCCATGGATCCCAAAATCTTGCTCCTGGATGAGCCCATGGCCGGATTGAACCTGGAGGAGGTCGAGGACATGACCCGCTTCATTCTCGATGCTAATGAGGAGAAGGAGTGGAGCTCTACTATCGTGCTGGTGGAGCACGACATGGGAGTGGTTATGGACATCTCCGACCGGGTGATCGTCTTCGACTGGGGAGAGAAGATAGCCGATGCCCCGCCAGAGGAGGTGCAGAACAACCCCCGGGTTATTCGCGCCTACCTCGGTGAGGTAGAAGATACCTATATTACCCGGAGGTGACTGGAGATGATGAAAACAAAGACCAGGAAGCCGAGTCTAAAGCCCCCGATAGAGATTACCGAAGATATGACCATTCCCAAGGTCTGGCTCGAGAAATGCCGCCGCTATGGATCCAGGAAAGTGGCCATGCGGGAGAAGGAATTTGGGATCTGGCGGTCCTACACCTGGCAGGATTATTATGATAACGTCAAGTCTTTCTGCCTGGGGATGAAGGCTCTGGGTCTGGAGAGAGGTGAAACCGTCGCTTTTATTGGGACCAACCGTCCTCATGCCCTCTGGGCGGAGATAGCCGCTCTGTGCGCCGGGGCCATCCCCACCTGGCTCTTCAAGGACTCGCTCCTGGATGAGACAGAATACATTGTTAGGCATGCTGAGGCCCGATTTTATATCGCTGAGGGGCAGGAGGAAGTAGATAAAGGACTCTGGATCAGAGAACGCTGTCCCAAACTGGAGAGGATCATCTGGGAGGATCACAAGGGGATGCGGTATTATAAAGACCCCGTGCTGATAAGCTACGGAGAGGTTCAGCGGATGGGGCAGGAATATGAAAGGGAGCATCCCGGTATTTTTGAGGAGATGATAGCTGAGGGTAAGGCTGATGACACCTGCCTTATCTTCTATACTTCAGGCACGACGGCCTTGCCGAAGGGTGCGGTACTCACCCACGGGAACATGCTGAGCATGGGCAGGAATCTCTTATGGGTTGACCCGGTATCGGAGGATGCTCAGTTTCTTTCCTTCCTGCCGATGGCCTGGATCGGGGAGCAAATGATGTCTATCAGCGAAGGGATCATCGCCGGATTCACCATCAATTTCCCGGAGGAGCCGGAGGTGCTCCAGGAGAATATTCGAGAGATTGGGCCGGAGGTAATGTTCTCCGCTCCGCGGACTTACGAGGCGATGGTGCGCACCTGTTTAGTGAAGTATGCCGATGCCACTTGGGTCAAGCGGAAGCTATGGGAGCTCTGCATGGGGATCGGGTACAGGGTAGCCGATATGAGGCTTGAAAAGAAGGGTATTCCGTGGTACTGGAGGGCGGCCCAGCAGGTTTCTTACTGGATAAATCACCGGCAGGTGCTGGACACCCTGGGGCTGAGGAGGTTGAAGTATGCCTACACCGGCGGCGCTCCGCTGGGAGATGAGCAGTTCCGCTTCTACCACGCTCTGGGGCTTAATCTGAAGCAGATCTATGGGCAGACGGAGATATCGGGGATTTCCGTTATCCACCGGCAAGGTGAGGTTAAGTCTGACACCGTGGGCTTCCCCATCCCGGATACCGAGGTCAGGATCACCGAGAGCAATGAAATCCTCTCTCGCAGCCCCTGCGTCTTCAAGGGATATCATAAGATGGAGGAGGAAACGAAGAAGACCCTCATCCCCGGCGGCTGGCTTTACTCCGCCGATACCGGTTTCGTGGACGAGGACGGGCACCTGATCTGCTTCGACCGCTCCAAGGATGTTATGACCCTCAGCGACGGTTCCCTCTCGGCTCCCCAGATCCTGGAGAACCGGCTCAAGTTCAGCCCGTATGTTCAGGATGCCTGGGTCATCGGGGACCGACGCCCCTACGTGGTGGCCACCGTCTGCATTGACTACGGCAGCGTGGGCCGTTGGGCCGAGAGTAAGGGCATCCCCTACACCAGCTATCCGGAGCTCTCCCAGATACCTCGGGTCAACGAGCTCATCCTCGATGTGGTCAAGAAGGTGAACCGACGCCTGCCGCGGGCACAGCGGATCAGGAAGTTTGTCAACTTCTACAAGACCTTCGAGGCCGATGACGATGAGCTGACTCGAACCCGTAAGCTGAGGCGAAGATTCATGGAGGAAAGGTATAAGGATGTCGTGGATCCGCTCTATGGTGATAGCGAGTTTATCGATCTGGACACCACCATCACCTACGAGGATGGAAGGGTGGCTCGGCTAAAGTACGGAATGAAGGTAAACTTTGTACCTCAGGAGGAAGGCTGATGTTAATGTTCGCGGAAGTTGTTGTCACCGGGATCATGATTGGTGGTATCTACGCTTTGGTCGCCTTAGGCTGGACGGTTATCTTCAAGACCTCCGGGGTGCTCAATCTGGCGACCGGAGAAATGGCTCTTATCGGCGGTTATATATGTCTCGCCTTGTACGTTGCTGGAGTACCCTTTGTGTTGGCGGTAGCGGGGGCAGTAATAATGGGCGTGATTTTGGGTTTCGGCACCGAGCGGCTGGTTCTGCGCCCCATGATCGGAGAGGCACACCTACCGATAATTATGGTCACAGTGGGGCTTGCCTACTCCTTCAGAGGGATTGTTCAGCTTATATGGGGTGCTGCTACCCGGGTGTTCACTCCGGCTGTCTTCCCGCTGACGCCGATTACAGTTGGCCCCTTTAGTATCAGCCAGGTTTTCCTCTGGAGCTTTATTTTGAGCGTGGTACTAATGGCCCTTTTGATCCTGTTTTTCCAGCGCACGAGAAAGGGTCTAGCCATGCAGGCAACGGCGGACGATGAAATGGCCGCCATGTCCGTGGGGGTAAGTCCCAAACGGGTTTATGGTTGGAGCTGGGCGCTGGCGTTTGCCGTAGTGGGGGTAGGTGGCGCCCTGCTGGGCAATATTAACGGCTTGAATGTCGGGGTGGCTTTCTTCGGGCTACTGGTGTTGCCGGCGGTGGTTATGGGCGGCTTGAATTCCATCCCCGGGGCGATAGTCGGCGGACTGCTCATCGGTGTGTTGCAGAACCTGGGCGATTTCTATGTAGGGCCGTTTGTCCCCGGCATTAAGGATATTTTCCCCTTCCTGGTAATGATGGTGGTACTCTTATGCCGGCCCTACGGTCTCTGGGGCTGGGTCAAGATCGAGCGAATGTAGCCAATATTCGGCAATCAGCGAAAAGAGCATGATAAGTCGAGTCAAGCAAGGCCGTAGCTTAGCATTGCATAGAGAGCGGTGAAACACAAAAAGGGGGTATGAAGAATGCGTCTACCTAGTGGAACCTACTTCCAGGATTATCGCGCTGACCATGCCTGGTGGAGGACGAAATTTGTCTGGTTCAGAATGGGGCTGCTGCTGGCCGTGTTTCTGCTCCTCCCTCACGTTATTGGCGGTGCCTGGTTGCCAATAGTGACCCTGATCGGCTATATGGCCCTGGCGGTTATGGGGGTGCAGTTGCTTATCGGCTATACCGGTCAGATTACTTTAGGTCACGCCGCTGTCATAGGCATAGGCGCCTACACCTGCGCTGTAACCATGTTTGTATGGGGGGTTTCTTATCCCGTGGCGTTTGTTCTGGGGATTTTCGCTGCCGGATTGTGGTCGGTGCTGTGGGGCCTACCGGCAGCCAGGGTCAAGGGTCTCTACTTGATTGTGACTACCATGGCGATGCAGTTTTTCACCATCTACATCGTCATTGGGCAGTGGATCGGGCCGGTGGCGGGGAGGGGGCGTGCCGGGTTTCTAGCTATTGACCCCGGGATGTTTACCATAGGCCCCTGGACTATTTTCGGGCCAATTCCCACCTACTACTGGACGTTAATCGTGCTCGTCCTGGCACAGGTGTTCCTGGCCAATTTACTGCGAACCCGGGTGGGAAGAGCATGGCGAGCGATCAGAGATAACGATATTGCTGCCGAGGCTCTGGGGGTCAATATCTTCAAATATAAACTGCTGTCCTTCTTCATCGCCGGTTGTCTGGGCGGAGCAGCGGGTGGCGTCTGGTTAACCACCCTGGCTGGGATAACCCCGGAACATTTTACATTGACATTGTCATTGTGGCTGGTGGGGGCTATTCTCATCGGCGGCCTTGGCAGCATGTACGGGCATATCTTCGGGGCGGCGTTCCTGGTGCTGGTAATAGAGCTTTTGAGGATAATATTAATGGCTGCGATACCCGTCTGGCCGGCAGCGTTCGAGTACTTCCTCTACATTAGATATCTGATATATGGTCTGGCCATTATAGGCTTCCTCATCTATGAGCCCAATGGCCTTTCTTACCGGTGGTGGCAGCTTAAGAACTATGTCCATTTGTGGCCGTTCTCTTACTGACGAGTTTATTGAGTTGATAGAGTTGATAGAGTTCCCTCCTCCCCCGCTCAACAAACTCAACAAACTGGAATGGCTGCGGAAAGGAGGTGATTATAGTATACAGGGATATCGGATTTAAGAAGTAGCTCCGATTGAATCGGAGGCAAGGGCACTAGCTTATTGAAGGAAAGGAGGAAAAGTATGAGAATAGGGAGAGCAATTACGTTTCTGGTTCTTTTGGTAGTACTGTCCACCATGGTCGTGGCCTGTCCGGCAGATCCCATCGATCCTGCCGACCCTGTGGCTCCTGTTGAACGTATTCCAATTGGAGCGATTCAGGATATGACCGGGGCTACTTCGGACGTAGGCAAGGATGAGGCGTTGGGGGTCCGGGAGGCGGTTGCATGGTTAAACGATCAGGGTGGTATTGGCGGTAGACTGATCGAGCTCCATCAGTTCGACTACGGCTACCGTGTTCCGGAGGCCTTAACCCTGTACACGCGGTTCCGCGATGTTAACGAAGTCGTTTGGATCAAGGGTTGGGGAACACCGGACACTGAAGCTTTAACGCCAACCATTACCATGGACAGGATACCATTCAACTCAGGTTCTGCGTCGGGGCACCTTCTCGATCCGGCAGTGACGCCGTTTAACTTCATTTACTCCATTGCCGATTACAGCACCCAGGCTCGCGGGTTGCTGCAGTTCTGGTATGATGAGTTCTGGATGAAGCACCCGATGTACCAGGCTGACAGAGAGGCTGGGATAAGGCCCCGGCTGGTCACCGCCGGGCATGTCGGCCACCCCTATCCCACGGCGCCGCTGGCCGCCCTCAGGGATCATGCCGAGCTACTTGGCTTTGAGCAGATGAGTACGGATCCAGACGTCCATTGTGTGCACGTATCCCTGTTTGCTCTTGACGCCAAGAGTCAGGTAATGGCAATCGAAGCATGGGGTAACCCTCACGTGGTCTGGTTCGGCAATACCGCCATGAGCGCGGCTACCCTGGCCAGAGAGTTGTACGTCGCCGGCCTGCTCTATCCCAAAGGAACGACCATGTTTTTGGGCAACAATTATGCCGTTGATGAAAACTTCGTCAGAATTGCCGGTGCTGAGGTTGCCGAGGGCGCGCTTAGTTCACCGTTCGCGGCTTTCTTCTGGGATGATTTTCCGTGGCGGGATAAAGTCCACGAGTATGCCGCGAAGATAAACCCCGGGGTGCCTTTCGAGCTGCGGAGTAACAAAACTGTCCAAGGCTGGGTAGCGATGTACAAAGTAGCCACGGCATTGAGGCGGGCGGATGCAGCCGGCAAGCTTGATCTGGATGATATCGCCGCGACCCGGATAGCGGTGAGAGACGCCCTTTATGAAGGACCCATTGACATGAGCGGTCTGGGATGGCCGGTACCATTTCATGTGACTCCCACCGACCATCGCCCCAGTGGCACGGTCCTAATCGGCCAGGTTATAGACGGCAGGCCAGTCACTATAGGATACGTGGATCTGAAGGCGATGTATCCCGATCTGTGGCCGGAATGGCTGGGCTGGTAATGGAAGGGGGGTAGCTCAGTTCTTGAGCTTACCCCCCTTTGTCCTCGAGGGGGATTCACGAAGGAGAAACTTCGTGCAACAAAATGCTACCGGAGAGGTGGAGGGTAGCATCGCTTATCTGCAAAGAAGGAGGGATTCAGGCAATGAAAAAACGTTTAATGCCGTTAGTAGCATTACTACTCGTCATCAGCTTGGGGACACTAGGCTGCCCACCGGCGGATGAACCGCCGGCGCCACCGGTGGCACCCACTGTTGAGCTGGAGAGGATTGAGGTCGCTAACTTCCACGCTCTGGATGAAGAGTTTCCGGCGGATTCGGCTCGGGTTCGGGGCTTCATGGATTTAGCCACGGTTCTCAATATCACCAATCCCAATGCCTATCCGATGATGCTTGATGATGTGATGTTTACCCTGGCTCTGGAGGCCGCCCCCGGGGTATTGCTGGAACTTCACACCCCTATTTATTACGAGGACATGTGGATTCCAGCTAAAATGACCAACCAGGTGAGGGTGGAGGCTTTGTTCGATTCCCGCATGGCGCTTCTGGCTCTGATGGTTGCCCATGGTATTACGGTGGAGGAGCTGGGGCTTGCGCCTGCTGATCTAATCAAGACGTGGTGGGCCGAGATTGGCGAATTCAAGTACGTCATCGAGGTTCGTGCCGGCATGGCTACCTTTGTCACCCCGGACGGCGAGATCGTGCGGTCGAGTTTCGATGGTAGCTGGGGGGGCAACTAGATAGCCTTACGCTGGAACAGGTCAGCGGGCAGATCGATCACTGCGGCACATGTGGATATCAAGGTGCTGCGGGCCGCTTTCGGGCCAGGATGGCGCGACGGTAAGGACTCTTGCAGGGGGTGACTTTATGGTGGAAGCTGAGGTAAGGCCAATTTTGAGGCTCAATAATGTAGAGGTGATGTACCACGAGGTCATTCTGGTGCTTAAGGGCGTGTCCCTGGAGCTGCCTGAGGGCGGCATTATCGCCCTCCTGGGAGCCAATGGGGCCGGTAAGACCACCACCTTGAAAGCTATCTCCGGGCTCCTCAAGCACGAGGACGGAATGGTTACCGATGGATCCATCGAGTTCATGGGGGAGATGGTGCATAAGAAGGGGGGCGACGAGCTGGTGCAGAAGGGCATCTTCCAGGTAATGGAGGGGAGGAGGGTCTTTGAGCACCTCACCGTGGAACAGAATCTCGTCGTGGGGGCCCATTGTCTTAAGGACGGGGGTAGTATCAAGCAGCGTCTGGAAATGGTCTACCACTATTTCCCACGGCTTCGTGACCTGCGCCGGACCATTGCCGGTCTCGTCAGCGGGGGGGAGCAACAGATGACTGTGGTTGGCCGAGCTTTGATGGCCGGGCCCAAGGTTCTTCTCCTGGATGAGCCCTCCATGGGGCTGGCACCGATGCTCATCAAGGAGATATTCGACATCATACAGGTGCTGCATAAAGAGCAGAAGCTGTCCATCCTGCTGGTGGAGCAGAACGTTAAACTCGCCCTGGCCACCGCCTCCCATGCTTATGTGATGGAGGCGGGGCGGATAGTGATGGAAGGCCCCTCGGAGAAGCTGAGAGAGAACCCGGATATCAAGGAGTATTATCTCGGGCTGACCGAGGGGGGGGGGCAAGAAGAGCTTCCGTGCCATAAAGCACTACAAGCGCAAGAAGCGCTGGCTGGCCTGATGCCGCCTGAACCGAATTGATGAAACGTTCGAGTGGCGGAGTTCAAAGGGGGCTGTGAATTGCTCTACAGGAGTTTGCTGAGCATTTTTCGCCGGGAAGCCTTAAAGGCGCATTTGCGGGCGGACTCGCAGGGCTCAGGGCATTCGTAGCTCCCTACTTCTATGATGGCGCGGTAACCCAGGTCTTGCGCCATCATCTGACAGGGGTAAATGGCGACCACTAGTTGTTTGTCTATGCCGTCGTATCCCTCTTCGGCGGCCTCGGAGAAGTACAAAGCAGCCATGCGGACAGCCGCCTTTCTTCCGAGAAAGATGTTACAGTGGCTGACGCTCACCGGCCCGATCGGGATCAATTGCCGGACCAGTTCGGCCGCAAATTCGCGCAGGCCGGGAACAGTGGGGGTTGGCTTTTTAGGGGCTACTCGAAAGCCAAGGGAGCAGTAATCGCCTGAGCGTGAGCGGTGATAGGGCAGCCTAATTTCCTCGGCTTCCCAGGTTATCTCCGGGTCTTCCGCCAGCACCCTTCTTATATCTTCGAGCTTGCTCACCTGTAACCTTCCGGGAACTTCTGGACCGCATTAACCGAAGCGACAAATTGTATTTAACCCATACAACTCTAAACGACCGGTTCACTCTTCGACTCTGCGTCGGACAGACCCATATCGAGGAGCGTCATGTGCACCAGGCGTGGAAGCAGATTGAGGAATCCTGACGCCGGCTGACGACTCGCTGCCTTCTACTTTATAGAGCCTGTCTTCGCCCTGCAGGTGATCGACGTACAATACGCCGTTGAGATGATCTATCTCATGTTCCAGGGTTTGCGCCAGGAGATCCTCAGCCTTCAGGCGGACTTCCTTACCGTGACGGTCACGTCCTTTTGCGGTAACCGAGACGGCACGCTTTATCTCACATCTATATCCGGGGAGGCAGAGACATCCCTCAACCACCTCCCTTTCACCCGATTTCTTCACAATCTGGGGATTTATCAGGGCAAAGGGCTCTTCCTCCGGCAGCCCGATGACGATCACTCGCAGCAGTTTGCCGATCTGGGGGGCGGCAAGTCCGGCTCCACTGGCGTCTCGCATGGTCTCGATCATATCGTCGATGAGCTTCTGGATTGATCCATCGATGCTGCTGACGCGCTTTGATTTCTGGCGCAGGATGGGGTTCCCGAATCGCAGTAACGGCAGTACGGCCATAGCAGTGATTACCTCGAACGACTACCTCAATTATAAGTAGCGGGCGGTAGACTGTCAACTCAGAAGGATTCAGGCCAGCCCCACAGGGTCGATATCCACGGTCCAACCCTGCGGGATGGGCACTTTGGAGATGATGGACATTGGATCGGAGCCTCGAATGATTACCTGCCAGCGGTATCGGCCGCGGATCTGCTGGGTATGGGCGGGGGATGGCCCTATCAAGGTAGTGTCGGCCAGCCCTTGAGAGTCTCTCTCCTGGCGAAGGAGAAGCATCATTCGTTCAGCCTCCTGCTGGCAGCGCTCGGGGTTGGTATGGGCATAAATCAGGCTCACCAGCCGGTTGAACGGAGGGTTGCCATGCTCATGCC
>JALPXT010000053.1 GCA_023271485.1 Dehalococcoidia bacterium
ACCTGTCTGAAACTGTACAATGGCACCCCCGGCGATGATGCCACGATCATTGGTATGTGGGTGAGACAGGCTCGTGCAGCCACCATTCTTACTGGGCCACCGTCGGATCCTAAACTGGATGGCTTGGCGGTGAGCAAACTGATGTCCAGCGATGGTATAAAGGTAATCTGTGGAGGAACAACCGCACAAATGGCTGCCCGAGAGTTGGGCCAAAAACTGGTAGTCGAGTGGCAGGCGCCCGGCCAACGTTCCCGCTCATCACCGAGCAAAATCCCGCCGATTGCCCGCCTTAAGGGGGTGGATTTGGTGAGCGAAGGCGTCCTCACTTTGAGCACGGCAGCCGAACGACTGCGAACAGCCGAGACCATCCACGACCCTCCCGCACAGGATGCTGGCACACAGCTGGTGCGTATCCTGTTGGAAGCCGATGAGATACACTTCATCGTCGGTGATGCCATCAATCCACAACAGTTGGCCGACGTCGTGCGCGGCAAGCCCATGCGCCAGATTTACCTGGAGGAGGTGATTGAACAACTGAAGCGACGCAACAAACTGATCTCTATGGAACATTTGTGAAATTAGGAGGTTCGTCTATGAGCACTGAGCAGCAAATACAAGTTTCCCCAAGCAGGAGGAATGGACAACGTCAGTTTTTTCGCTTAAATGAGATAATCGCTGAGCAAACCGGCGCTAATCGCTCATTGATCGCCATTTTGCAGGCGGTGCAAGAAGAGTACCGTTACCTGCCCGAGGAGGTGCTCACCTACATCGCCACGGCTCTCGATCTTTCGCCGGCTACGGTCTTCGGGGTGGCCACTTTCTTCGCCCAGTTTTCGCTGGAGCCCAAAGGTCATTACTTGGTGACCATATGTGACGGCACAGCCTGTCACGTCAAGCGGTCTATGTCTGTCTACGACGCCATCTGCCGCAAGTACGACCTCACCGAGGGGCGGCTAACCACTCCGGATATGCTATTTACCTTGGAGACAGTCGCCTGTGTGGGGGCTTGTGGACTGGCACCGGTAATGATAATCAACGGCAAAACATACGGCCAGATAAGCCCCGAAGCAGCGGTGGCTATTGTCGATAAGTTGGCGAATCGTGAGGAGAAAGAAGAATGATCAGATCATCAATAGAGCTCAATCGCTTGCAAGCCCTCTACGCGGATGCTTTGTCCCGCCAGCGACCGCGTATCCTGGTCTGCGCCGGTACCGGTTGCATCGCTAGCGGCGCCCTTGAAGTTTTCAGTGCTATCACTACCCTAGTTAAGGAAAGGGGCGATCCGGTTGACGTAGAGCTCTTAGCAGAAGACCCAGATCGCCACGGCATAGGTGTAGTTATTACTGGATGTCGCGGGCTCTGTGTTCAGGGACCTTTGGTGGAGACCCAACCTGATAACCTGTTGTATGTCAAAGTGAAAGTCTCTGATACCCCCGACATAGTGGAAGCCACTATCGCTGGTGAGACAGTGGAGCGGCTGCTTTACGAGAAAGATGGGAGACGCTATCCCAACGCCCGTGATATACCCTTTTATCGCTATCAAAAACCGCTTACCCTTGCTAATTGTGGGCACATCAACGCCGAGAGCCTGCCGGAATGCATTACCCGCGGCGGTTACCAGGGGCTGGCAAAGGCTCTTACTATGACTCCTGCGCAAGTAATTGATATGATAGAGGGTTCGGGGCTGCGCGGGCGGGGCGGGGCGGGATTCCCCACTGGCCGTAAGTGGCGCTCGTGTTCAGTGCAACCGGAGGAGATTAAATACATTGTCTGCAACGGTGATGAGGGCGACCCGGGGGCATTTATGAATCGCAGTTTACTCGAAGCCGATCCCCATCGGGTATTGGAGGGAATGCTTATTGGTGCCTATGCTATCGGAGCCCGGCAGGGGTATATTTATGTGCGCGCTGAGTACCCTCTCGCAGTAACTCGTCTCCGGCGGGCGATAAACGATGCCAAACAAGAGGGTTTGATAGGCGATGGGATCCTCGGAAGCGACTTTTCCTGCCAGATTGATATTGCAGAAGGAGCCGGTGCCTTTGTCTGCGGCGAGGAGACGGCAATGATGGCTGCCATGGCAGGCAGGCGCGGGATGCCGCGCCGGCGACCCCCCTTCCCGGCAATTTCGGGTCTGCTGGGTAAGCCAACGATCATCAACAACGTCGAGACTCTGGCCCACGTGCCCGGCATCATCCTGAACGGGATAGATTGGTTTCGTAGCTTTGGCACGCCCACCAATCCGGGGACGAAGACCTTCGCTTTGGCCGGAAAGGTAAACAATACTGGATTGGTCGAAATACCATTGGGCCTCACCATACGCGAACTCATATTCGATATCGGAGGGGGTATAGAAGGCGGCAAGGCGTTCAAGGCAGTTCAAATAGGCGGCCCTTCCGGCGGATGTCTCCCGGAGACACACCTGGATTATGGTATAGATTACGAATCTTTAACCTCCGCGGGAGCGATCATGGGTTCGGGAGGGCTGGTGGTACTCAATGAGGATGATTGTATGGTGGAGACAGCTCGCTACTTCATGAAATTTACCCAGAATGAATCCTGCGGTAAGTGCGTGCCCTGTCGCGAGGGCACGAAGCGAATGCTGGAGATACTCACCCGGATCACGACGGGATATGGGCGGGAAGAGGATATCGATCTCTTAGAAGAAGTGGCCGCTACCGTCAAGGATGGATCACTCTGTGCGCTGGGGAAAACAGCCCCCAATCCGGTGCTCACTACTCTGCGCTACTTCCGCGATGAGTACATCGCCCACATTTGTGAACGGAAATGTCCCGCAAGGGTGTGCCCGCCGCTTATTTCTTACTATATCGTGCCGGATAAATGTAAAGCCTGTATGATTTGCCTGCGGAAGTGCCCTGTCGAGGCAATTACAGGTGGTAAGAAGGAGGTTCACGTGATAGACCAGGACAAATGTGACAGATGTGGAGTATGTCTGAGTGTATGCCCGGAAAAGTTCGGCGCTGTGGAATGTATTCCGGGACGACTCAATAACGGAGGTGAAAAATGAGTGGTACAATCACTATCGATCAAAAACAGTTACCCATCAATGGGGAAGATAACCTCCTGGAGCTGATTCGTAAGGCTTCTGTAGATTTGCCTGCCTTCTGTTACCACTTCGAGCTATCGGACTTCGGGGCATGCCGCATGTGCATAGTGGAGGAAGAGAAGATGGGCTTCATCGCTTCCTGCTCCACTCCCCCGGCCGATGGGATGGTCATTCGCACCACTACTCCTCGCTTGCAACGAATGCGCCGCACCATCCTGGAGCTGCTCCTGGCCGATCACGATCGTGATTGCACTATCTGCGAGAGGAGCGGCCAGTGCCGGTTGCAGGAATTGACGCTCCGCTTTGGAATAGACAATATTCGCTTTGGTAAAGATATAGAAGCCCTTCCCCGAGACGAGCTGAGCGCTAGTCTGGTACGCGATCCGAACAAGTGCGTGCTGTGTGGGAACTGCGTGCGCAACTGCTCCGAAATTCAAGGGATAGGGGTGCTGGACTTTGCCTACCGGGGTGCGAGAGTGCGAGTAATGCCGGCATTTGGCAAATCCCTGGCTGAGGTGGAATGCGTGGGATGCGGCCAGTGTATCCAGGCCTGTCCTACCGCTGCGCTCACCATAAAATTCGAGATAGACTCCGTCTGGGCTGCTTTGAGCGATCCACATAAGCGGGTCATCGTTCAGACGGCCCCGGCAGTGCGCGTCGCCCTGGGCGAAGAGTTCGCGGGGAAAGCAGGAGCGATCAGCACCGGCAAGATGGTCGCCGCTCTACGCCGGCTGGGATTTCACGAGGTTTACGATACCTGTTTTGCCGCTGATTTGACGGCGATGGAGGAAACGGCCGAATTCTTGCATCGTTTCGAAAAGGGGGAGAATCTACCGCAATTTACCAGTTGCTGTCCAGCATGGGTAAAGTACGCTGAACACTTCCACTCCGAACTCCTGGACCAGCTCTCTACCTGCCGCTCCCCGCACCAGATGCTCGGCGCACTGCTGAAGAAGTTCTATGCCCGGGAGCAAGGACTCTCTCCCCAGGACATCTTTGTGGTTTCAGTGATGCCTTGCACTGCCAAGAAGTTCGAGGCCAAGCGGCCCGAGTTCACCACCGAGGGGTCTCCCGATGTAGACGCCGTTATTTCTACTCACGAGCTGGCCCGGATGATCCGCGAAATGGGAATCGTCTTCGAGGAACTGGAAGATGACTCCTACGACTTGCCCTTCGGATTTGCCAGTGGGGCCGGCACTATCTTCGGCTACTCCGGCGGGGTGAGCACGGCGGTAATACGAACCGCGATCTATAAGTTGTCCGGGAAAAGGCCGGCGGTTGATTTTGCTTTTACTCCGGTGGAGGGATTTCCCAATGTGAATGAGACCATCGTGCCCGTAGGTGACGGGGCAATTCGCATAGCTACGGTGCACACCTTGGGGGCAGCCAAGAAGTTGATCGCTGCCCTGCGCACCGGTGAACTGTCCTACCATCTGGTGGAGGTGATGGCCTGCCCGGGGGGATGCATCAGTGGCGGTGGGCAACCCTTGATCAGCGATGCCCAGGCCCGGCATGAGCGAGCACAGGGGATGCGGGGAGCGGATAAATTACAACAGATACGCGCCCCCCAGGATAACTTGTTCATCAAAGAGGTCTATCAACGATGGCTGGAGCAACCGGGAAGCGATGTTGCTCACCGCACTCTGCATACCGGCTACACATCACGCCGGCGTGTGTTTGGACAATTCATCCCGGTTGTAGCCGCTGAGCGACCTGTCGTGGATATCAAGGTCTGTGTCGGCACCAGTTGCCATCTGCGGGGGTCTTATGGTGTGATACAAGAGCTGGCTGCTTTGATTGAAAAGCAGCAGTTAACCGATCGGGTCAATCTGGAGGCCACTTTCTGTCTGGAGCAATGCGATCGTGGGCCATCGGTGGTTATCGATGGACATTTACTGGAAGGAGTGAGCGAAGAGCGTCTTCCGGCAATCTTTGAGGAGATGGTGGTGAAGAATTTGGTGTAGGGAAGATAGGCGTGGAAAAGACGCCGAAATCGTTAAGGCTACAGATAGGATTGTTTGGGAGGACTAACGTTGGGAAGTCGAGCCTCCTCAATATAATCGCCGGACAGGATGTGGCGATTATCTCGTCGGTGCCCGGGACGACAACCGATGTGGTGGAAAAGACGATGGAACTATTGCCTCTCGGGCCGGTTGTCTTTCTGGATACCGCCGGACTCGACGATAAATCCGTCCTTGCTGAATCCAGAATCAGGAAAACACATAAGATATTCGACCGCTCCGATGTTGTTTTGCTCCTCGTAGAACCTGACATCTGGACTGAATACGAGGACTATGTAGTAGAGGAAGCAAAAAAGAGGGCAACGCCCTTTGTTATCATCGTCAACAAGGTTGATTTGAAATCTCCTTCCATGTCGTTTATAGAGGAAATACTGGGGAAAACAGAGAGGATCTTTCTTTGCTCAAGCATTGATTATCAAAACAGAGACCGCTATGTAAATTCGCTCAAGAAGCACCTCGTCGAGGTAGTCCCCCAGGATTTCTTAACCCCACCCCCCTTGATTGGAGATCTCTTGCCGCCAGGGGGACTGGCAGTGTTGATCGTCCCCATAGATTACGAGGCGCCTAAAGGGAGGATTATATTACCCCAGGTGCAGACTATCAGGGATGCACTTGATAATAATGCCGCTACCCTGGTGGTTAAGGAAACGGAATACCGGCATATTCTGGATAAGCTGAAAAATCCGCCGGACATTGTTGTCTGTGATTCTCAGGTTGTCGCCAGGATGGTTGCCGATACACCGGATGGCATCAAGTGCACCACCTTTTCAATACTCTTCTCGCGCCACAAAGGCGATTTAATCGAGACAACGCGGGGGGTTGCCGCAACAAGGAAGTTGGTTCCGGGGGACAGAATTCTTATTGCAGAAGCCTGCAGCCATCATGCAATTGAGGATGATATCGGACGCGTCAAGATCCCCCGCTGGCTGAGAGAATATGTGGGGGGAGATGTGGCAATCGATGTTTTTGCGGGCCGGGATTATCCGGATAATTTAAGTGAATACAAGCTGGTGATTCACTGTGGCGCCTGTATGTTGACCAGGAGGGAGATGCTTCTCAGGATACATCGAGCAAGACAGGAGGGGGTAGCAATAACCAACTATGGAGTGTGTATTTCTTTCCTGCAGGGCGTATTAGAGAGGGTGCTCTCACCTTTTCCGGAGGCTCTCGATGTCTATCGGAGGGGGTGTTGTAATGGCGGTTGAAGTAGTTCATGTGGATTCCTGGATGAAAAATAGAATCAAGAAGGAGGAATATGCAAAGTACATGGAGCATGGCCGGGATTTCCTCCCGCAGGAAGAGATAACTGCAAGGTTGGAAGCCAGCGGGAATCCCGATCCTGAGAGAGTGAAGGATATTCTTGCCAAGTCACTGGACGTTCAAACCCTGGAGCCGGATGAAACAGCAGTTCTACTCAATATAAACGACGAACGGCTTCTTCAGGAGATGGAGGAGGCGGCTCGGAGGGTGAAGAGGAAGGTCTATGATAACCGCATCGTAACCTTCGCCCCCCTATATATGAGTAATCTCTGTATAAACAACTGCCTTTACTGCGGCTTCAGAAAGGATAATCATAGAGCAAATAGAAAGGTGCTTTCCCTGGAGGAGGTAAGGCAGGAAACAGAGGTTCTGGTCGGTGAGATCGGACATAAACGTTTAGTCGTGGTCTACGGAGAACACCCGAGTACCGATATTGATTACATGGTCTCGACGATTGAATCGGTGTATGGAGTTAAGGTAAAATCGAGAAATGGTTGGGCCAACATAAGAAGGGTGAATGTGAATGCGCCTCCATTATCAGTTGAGGATTTGAGAAGGCTCTCTGAGGTGGGGATTGGTACATATCAGGTTTTTCAGGAAACATATCATCGCCCGACCTATGAAAGATTGCATCCTGAGGGGACAATAAAATCAGATTATCAGTGGCGTCTGTATTGTATGCACCGGGCGATGGAGGCCGGAATCGATGATGTTGGTATCGGCGCCCTCTTCGGCTTGTATGACTGGAAATTTGAAGTCATGGGACTCCTGTACCACGCACGCGAGCTGGAAGGGAAATTCGGCGTCGGGCCCCACACGGTGTCATTCCCCAGACTTGAGCCGGCGCTCGATATCCCCTTTACTGAGCATTCACCATACGAGGTTACAGATGAGGATTTCAAGAGAATAATCACCGTTGTTCGCCTGGCGATACCCTATACCGGAATGATACTGACGGCGCGGGAATCACCAGAGATAAGGAGAGATGTCATTCACTCAGGCGTTACTCAGACCGATGCCTCCTCAAAGATCGGCATTGGGGCTTACGCCGCCGGCTCACAAAGTCAGGAAGGAAGTAAGCAACAATTTTACCTGGGCGATACCAGAGATCTCGATGAAGTCGTGCGGGAGCTTGCCCGGATGGGTTACATTACTTCCTTTTGTACCGCTGGTTACCGGTGTGGAAGGACAGGCGGGAACATAATGGAGCTCTTAAGGAGTGGGAAAGAAGGCAAATTCTGTAAGCTGAACGCGGTGCTTACCTTCAGGGAATGGGTTGATGGTTTTGCCAGTGAAGAGACCAGGGTTGTGGCCGAAGAAATCATCGCCAAAGAGATCAACGAAATCAAAGAGACCATGCCGGAGATATTTCCTCACTTCATGAAATATTATGATCGGATCAGGCAGGGTGAAACAGACCTCTACTTTTAACGATTCTCAAATTGAGGAACTGCTGAAGGCTGAGGAGGATGAACTCATCCTTTGGGCAGATGAGGTTCGCTCCAGTTGCTGCGGAGATGAGATCCACCTGCGCGGACTGATTGAGTTCTCCAATTACTGCACCCGTGATTGTCTTTACTGTGGCCTTCGCCGCGGCAATAAGAAAGTCACTCGCTACCGAATGACAAAGGAGGAGATAGTTGACTGTGCTCTGACGGGATTTCGGGCAGGACTCAAGACGATAGTCTTACAATCAGGGGATGACCCTGGGTATCGAGAAGAGGACATCAGCCGGATTATCTATCTGATTAAGGCAAAGGCGGATGTGGCCATCACGTTGTGCGTCGGAGAGAGGGATTACAGGGAATATGGCGCATGGAAGATGGCCGGGGCGGACAGGTATCTTCTAAGGCATGAGACGGCGAATTCAGACCTTTATTCGAGGCTTCATCCCGGGCAGACGATTGCAGGCCGTCTCAAAATCCTGGGCTGGCTGAAGGAGATTGGATATCAGGTCGGGGCAGGTAACATAGTCGGTTTGCCCGGCCAGACCCTGAGAGATCTGGCAGATGATATCCTGCTCATGAAAAAACTGGATATCGATATGGCCGGCATTGGCCCTTTTGTTCCCCATCCCGATACGCCCCTGGGTGGAGAAAAGCAGGGGGAGTTGAATATGAGTTTGAAGGTGTTGGCTGCTGCCAGAATTGTCTTGAGGGACGTTCATCTACCGGCAACTACTGCAACAGGAAGTATTCATCCGGAAGGTCAGAAGATGGCTCTACGCGCAGGAGCAAATGTAGTTATGCCTAACATCACACCAGCGAAGTACAGGCCATTATATGAGATTTACCAGGGCAAGATGGGTATGAAGGAGAATATGGAAGAGTCTCTTATGCGCCTAAGGAAGATGATAGAATCATGTGGGAGAAAGATTGCTGAGAGTAAAGGGCATTCCTTGAAGATAAGCTGTTAGTCGCCAATCGCAGCCCTTCATAAAGAGATTCTGAGCCGAATTTGACATCCTTGACAACCTCTGTGAGAGGTGATAAACTATGGTTCGGTAGATAAGTTCATCCCCCCATACGCGGGGGATATTTTATGGCCTTTTGGAAATGGAGGGAGGGGATGATGAAGTTGAATGAGATCATCTCGATCGTGGAGGGCACGATTATCACCGCAAACGCCGATCTGGACATGGATGTCTCCTGCGCCTGTGGTGCAGACTTGATGAGTGACGTGCTGACTCATGCCAGGTCGGGAGCACTGCTGCTTACCGGTTTGACAAACCCTCAGGTGGTGCGCACGGCGGAGATGGCCGAGATCGTGGCCATCGTCTTCGTCCGTGGCAAGCGCCCCCCGCTGGAGACCATTGCCCTCGCCGAGGAAAAGGGTATCCCTCTGGTTACTACCAAATACACCATGTTCGAGATGTGCGGCCGTCTGTTTGCGGCAGGGATGGAGTCCTGCGATGTGTCACCAAACCGGGTGGTTGAGAGATCCCCTCAACCTCATTCCCCCCAGCCAAGCGATATGACGGGAGACAGGACATAGTGAAGCGAACCGAGATCACCAGGGTTCAGGAGCTGATCTATGAGCTGAAGATCGGGGAGGTGATGACCAAAAGGCTCGTCACCGTCACCCCCGATACCTCGATGGCCGAGTTCAGGGAGGTACTGCGCATCAACCGCATCTC
>JALPXT010000054.1 GCA_023271485.1 Dehalococcoidia bacterium
CTGGCTACTACAAGGCTCAAGAAATAATTGTGAAAACGAGAATCGCCAGTCAGCTCCGGATGGAAAGCGGCGACGACGGTATTCCCCTCTCGGGCAGCGACGGGTTTGCCATCCAGGAGCCTGGCCAGCACCTCCACCCCACGCCCCACACCCTCGATCCAGGGGGCACGAATGAATACGGCGCGGTAGAGCCGGTCGCCAAGAACCGGTATTTGAAGATCGGCTTCGAAGCTATCCACCTGACGACCGAAGGCGTTCCGCCGCACTTTGATATCTATAGCACCAAGCGAATAACCATTGAGCCCGATCACGTGTTTGGCCAGCAGGATCATACCGGCGCAGGTTCCCAATACAGGAAACCTGTCTGCCAGCAGCCTCTGCAGCGAGGCATTGAACCCGTAGAGATGCATCAGTTTGCCAATGGTGGTGCTCTCACCGCCAGGAATCACCAGTCCGTCCAATCCATCAAGTTCCTCGGGTAAACGCACTGGCACAACTTCAGCTCCAAGCCGGCGCAAAATCGCCATGTGCTCGATAAATGCCCCCTGCAGGGCGAGGACGCCGATCCTTTTCACCTACCATCCCCTGACAGCGAGGAGTTCCCCTGGGGGAATGGATCTTATGTCCAGCCCCGGCATAGCTTCTCCCAGACCGCGGGAAACTTCCGCGATAATCTGAGGGTCATTATAGTGTGTAGTGGCCTGGACAATGGCCTTCGCCACGGCCTCTGGATTGGAGGACTTGAAAATCCCCGAGCCGACGAAAACACCCTCCGCCCCCAACTGCATCATCAGGGCGGCATCGGCGGGTGTAGCCACGCCCCCGGCGGCGAAGTTCACCACCGGGAGCCTGCCGGTCCGGTGTATCTCCTGGACTAACTCGAAGGGAGCACCGAGTGACTTGGCTTCGGCCATCAGCTCATCTTCGGTCATGCCCTGAAGCTTGCGAATGTGCCCCATCACCGTCCTCATGTGTCTCACCGCCTCCACGATGTTCCCCGTCCCCGCCTCCCCCTTGGTCCGAATCATGGCGGCGCCTTCGCCGATGCGACGCAGAGCCTCGCCTAAATCACGGCAGCCACACACGAAGGGAACCTTGAACTCATGTTTCCAAATATGATGTTTCTCATCGGCCGGGGTGAGCACTTCCGACTCATCGAGATAGTCCACACCCAGCGACTCCAGCACCTGGGCCTCAACAAAGTGCCCGATGCGACACTTGGCCATCACCGGAATGCTCACCGCATGCATGATGGCCTGAATCACCGTAGGGTCAGCCATTCGAGCCACCCCGCCGAGGGCTCGAATATCGGCGGGAACCCTCTCCAGAGCCATCACGGCACAGGCACCGGCCTCCTCAGCAATGCCGGCTTGATCAGGCGTCACCACATCCATGATCACCCCACCCTTGAGCATCTGGGCCAGCCCCGCTTTTACTGTCCACGTACCCTTCTCCATCTCAAATTCCCCTTCCAAATCCCCGTTTTGGTAACCGTTCACCTTGTTGTCATTCTGAGCGAAGCGAAGAATCTCATTCCCCTCAGGACAGGCTCTGCGAAGAATCCCTGAGACCCTTCACTTCGTTCAGGGTGACATAGAGTGGCTGAACGCTTACTCCTTTTGACACCATCTCCCACAGAAAGATTCTACAACCACAGCAATGGAAATGCAAGCCCCTGACCCCTGCCTGCGCAGGGGCAGGCTTGATCCGGGGCAAGCATTTTAGAACTGGATGTGATATAATCAGTAGCATTCAGCCCTCAGCACTCACATATCATGTACCGATTTCATATCTGGACAATTGGCTGTCAGATGAATAAGGCCGACTCCCAACGCCTGGCCTGGGATTTGGAGCGGCTTGGCTATCAGCATGCCCAAAGGGCCGAGGAGGCCGATATCATCGTTCTCAATAGCTGCGTTGTTCGGCAAAATGCGGAGGATAGGGTGCTGAACAAGCTGTCAGACTTGAAGGCGCTCAAGAGAAAACGCCCCGATGCCACCCTGGTACTCGCCGGATGCATGGTCGACTCCGCGGTTGACGGACTAAAGAGCGCCTTTCCTCACGTTGATCTCTTCCTCAGGCCCCAAGGCTTCGATGAACTGCTAACACATGCGAAGGATCTCTCTTCAGCCCAAACCCAAAACATCTCCCCCACCCCTTCCCTTCCCCCCACGACCTTCGTTCCGATCATTCAGGGATGCAACAACTTCTGCACCTACTGCATCGTCCCGTATCGGCGGGGCAGGGAGAAGAGCCGTCCCCTGGCGGAGATCATCTGCGATGTTCAGGGACTTATCCAGGGCGGGGTTAAGCAAGTTACCTTGCTGGGACAGAATGTCAATTCCTACGGGCACGATCTGCCGGGCAAACCGGATCTCGCCGATTTACTGCGAGAGCTAAACCAGATCGACGGCCTGGCTCGCATTCGCTTTCTTACCTCTCACCCAAAAGATATGGATCAGAAGCTTATTGAGGCGGTCGCCTCTCTGGATAAGGTATGCGAACACATCAGCCTACCCGTCCAGTCGGGCGACAACGAGATTCTAAAGGCGATGCGGCGAGGCTACACCATAGAGCAATACCGTGAATTAGTCTTCCGCATACGCTCTGCCATCCCCGACGTCGCTCTGAGTACGGATGTAATCGTGGGCTTCCCCAACGAGGACCTGGAGCGATTTCGACGAACCCTTGACCTGCTCCAGGAGCTCCGGTTCGATATCGTCCACGTCGCAGCGTATTCCCCGCGGTCGGCGACCATTGCCGCGCAGAGGCTTGAAGACAACGTAGAGCCTGCGGAGAAGAAGGGTCGATTATGTCAAGTTGAAGAGATCCAGGAACAAATCGCCGCCGAGAGAAACGCTCTGTTCGTGGGACAGGCGGTTGAGGTATTGGTAGAGGGTCGGAAGGGCAGCAGGTGGCAGAGTCGCACCAGAACTGATAAACTAGTATTCTTCGACAGCCCTGCTGACTGTCTGGGGCAGTTACTTCAAGTTGATATCGAGCACGCCGGCCCCTGGTCACTTCAGGGAAAGTGTGGAGTAGACAACGGTGAGGAATAAGGAATTCGACTTCATCATCATCGGGAGTGGGATCGCCGGCCTCTACACCGCTCTCTTAGCTTGCGAGGTGGGGAATGTACTCATTCTCACCAAGGGCAGCATCGATGAGTGCAACACCAGGTATGCCCAGGGGGGCATCGCGGCGGCCATCGGCGGCGATGATTCGCCTGAAGTACATTTCCAGGATACCATCGCCGCCGGTGCAGGCTTATGTGATACGGAGGCAGTGCGTATTCTGGTGAATGAAGCCGGCGACCGGATCGCCGCCCTTATCGAGATCGGGGTTCCCTTCGATACCCAGGACGGTGAGGTAGCACTCGCCAGGGAAGCGGCTCACAGCAGGCCCCGAATACTGCATGCCGGCGGCGACGCCACCGGCGAACGAATAGAGGTCACACTCAGCCGGGCTGCTCGCGCGGCGCACAACATTACCATCATGGAACACTGCCTCGCTACCGAGATCATCGTTCGAGATGGCGTTGCCCGGGGGGTGATTGCCTTCGACTCGCAAGCAGGCTCAATGGAGGAATTTCGCGCTCCGAACATCATCCTCGCCACCGGCGGCGCCGGCCGACTCTTCAAACTGACCACCAACCCCGACATCGCCACCGGCGATGGCATTGCCCTGGCCTACAGGGCCGGAGCCGAAATTACCGATATGGAGTTCTTCCAATTCCACCCCACAGCGCTTCGCCTGCCCGGCATCCCACCATTCCTTATCAGCGAGGCGGTCAGGGGCGAGGGAGGCATTCTCTGCAATGTAGAAGGCCATCGCTTCATGCCCGATTACACGCCCGATGCAGATCTGGCCCCGCGCGATATCGTGGCTCGCAGTATAGTTGCCGAGATGAGAAAGACCGGAAGCGACCGGGTTTTTCTTAATGTTACCCACTTACCACACCAAACAGTTACCACGCGCTTCCCTCACATCTATCGCTTCTGCCTGGACCATGGGCTGAATATTACCAAAGGGCTCATTCCGGTAGCGCCGGCAGCTCACTACATGATAGGCGGAGTCAAGACAAACACCTGGGGAGAGACCAATATCTGCGGCCTTTTCGCCTGTGGGGAGGTCGCCTGTACCGGGGTTCACGGCGCAAATAGGCTGGCTTCAAACTCCTTGACGGAGGTGCTGGTCTTCAGCAAGAGAATTATAGAGAGGGCGATAGGGGGAGCAACAGCCAAATCGGCGGTGGAGGAAAGGCACTTTACTCTGAGAAAATACGATACCTCGCGGATTACCACCCCTCTCAGGTTGGCGATACTGCAGTCCCTTCTCTGGGACAATGCAGGGATTATCCGCAGCAAGGAGAAACTTGAGGAAGCCGCCCTTGTCCTGGCGGCCTGGTATGATACATTGCAAACACCAACCGACCGCCCATACTACGAACTCTGCAACATGGTCCTCGTCGGGCGTCTCCTCATCGAAGCGGCCCTGATCAGGGAGGAGAGTCGCGGTGTTCACTTCCGCAGCGATTTCCCTGAGCCATCCCCACAGTGGGAAAAGCACATCATATTCCGCAATACACCTTGACCAGGAAACTCATAGGTGTATAATAGTTAAGTCGTAAGTACTGAGGTGGATAGACTGAAGACTTTTAGGAAACTTCAGCCTTCAGCCTTCAGCCTTCAGCCTAAAGGGAGGGAATTACATGGATTGGGGAATGGAAAACCGTCTGGCCCAACTCATCCAATCCGATGGCCATTGTCTGTTTCTGCCGATAGACCACGGATACTTTCAGGGACCCACCAGAAAGCTGGAGAAACCCGGCGAAACCATCGCGCCCCTCTTGCCCTACTGCGATGCCGTCTTCGTCACCCGGGGAGTGTTGCGTTCGTCGATCAACCCGGCAAACACTAAACCGATCATCCTGCGGGTCTCCGGCGGCACCAGCGTGGTGGGCAACGACCTCTCCGACGAGGGAATCACGACCTCGATGGAAGAGGCCATCCGACTGAATGTGGCAGCGGTGGGCATCTCGATATTTGTGGGAAGCGCTTACGAAAAGCAGTCGCTCCTCAATCTTGCCAAGCTGGTAGATGAGGGCGAAAAATATGGCATCCCGGTGATGGCAGTCACTGCGGTAGGGAAGGAACTGGAGAAACGAGATGCCCGCTATCTTGCCCTCAGTTCCCGAATTGCTGCCGAGCTTGGCGCCCGGCTGGTCAAGACCTACTGGTGCCAGGATTTTGATAAAGTCACCAACGGCTGCCCCGTTCCGGTGGTGATGGCCGGCGGGCCCAGGGCGGATACCGAGCGAGAGGTGTTTGCTTTCGTCCACGATGGTATGCAGAAGGGCGCCATTGGCGTGAACCTGGGGAGGAATATCTGGCAGCATGAGAATCCGGTGGCCATGATCAGGGCCCTGCGTGCTATCATCCACGATGGCGCCGGCGTTGACGAGGCGCAGGAAGTTTTCACCGAGGTGAGAAGCGGGGAATGAGATCCATATAGAAGGGGGGATTACATGGAGAAAGTGATGAATACCAGTCAAGATATGCATGAACATTTTTCGAAGGTAGCCGCGGCATATAACGATATAAGGACCACCGATGTGGAGCCAATTCTGTCAATCAAGGATACCTTGAATGGCTTGCCCAGGATAAACGCCGCGGATATCGGCTGTGGCGCCGGAAGATACTGTCTGAAACTGTTTCAGTACCTGGATAACCTTCATTTGACATGCATCGACTTTAATGAAGCGATGCTGGAGGTGACATCCGGTTGTTTACAGGCGGCAGGGATTACAAATTTCAGGACGATAAAGTCGCTCGCGGAGAGCGTTCCCCTGGCGGACAACTCTATGGACTGTATCTTTTCCTTCAATGCTATCCATCATTTCGACTTTGTAAGGTTCATGGAGAAGATGAGCCGGGTTTTGAAGTCCGGGGGAAGAATCTTCATCTACACTCGTCTGAGAAGCCAGAACGCAAGGAACATCTGGGGCAGGCATTTCCCCCTTTTTCTGGAGAAGGAGAATCGTCTCTACGAGCTGCACGAGATAGAAGAGATGCTAAAGCTGATACCCCCCCTGGTGGTGGAATCGGTCAAGAGATTCCGATATTGGCGAAATTCCACGTTGAGCCGGCTTGTCAACCAGGCTAGAAACGGCCATTACTCCACCTTCTCGCTGTATCGAAGGGACGAATTTGAGGCTGCGCTGCAGGCATTTTGCGACAACATCATCGATAACTTCAGCTCCTCCGAGAAGGTGGGATGGTTTGATGAGAACGTCCTGCTGGTGGTCAGGAAGAGGTGAGGGCTGAGGGCAAATGAGATGCGAGTTGCGACGTACTACAACAATAATGATGTCCGGCTAGAGGAGATGCCGGTTCCAAGAATCGGCCGGGGCGAGCTCCGGGTGAAGGTGATCGCCAGCGGCATCTGCGGCAGCGACGTGCTGGAGTGGTATCGTAGCAAGAAGGCACCGCTGGTGCTGGGGCATGAGATCACCGGGGAGATCGTCGAAATCGGCGAGGGTGTGGAGAAATACAAACCAAGCGATCGCGTCTTCGTCTCCCACCATGTCCCCTGCAATACCTGTCGCTACTGCCTCAGCGGTAATCACACCGTCTGCGACACGCTGCGCAGCGCGAACTTCGATCCGGGGGGGTTCGCCGAATACATCCGTGTGCCACAAATCAACGTAGATCGGGGTACCTTCCTGCTGCCCGATGGTATCACCTTCGCGGAGGGGGTATTCATCGAGCCGCTTGCCTGCGTGGTGCGAGGACAGCAAAAGGCTCGGCTGAAGGCGGGGCAGAGTGTGCTGGTTATCGGCAGCGGCATCTCCGGGATCTTGCATATACAGCTTGCTCGAACAACGATGGTGGGGCGGGTGATTGCGACGGATATCAGCGATTATCGACTTGAAGCAGTTGAACGATTCGGGGCGGATGTCACAATCCACGCTGAGGAGGATCTTCCCGCCCGCTTGCGCCAGATGAATGATGGCTATCTCGCCGACCTGGTGATCGTGTGCACTGGAGCTGCTCAGGCTATCTCGCAGGCGATGCAATGCGTGGAACGCGGGGGCACCATCTTGTTCTTTGCCCCTCCCGTCCCCGGTACCACCTTTCCCCTGCAGCTCTATGATTTCTGGCACGACGGGATAACGCTGACCAATACCTATGCCGGAAGCCCCGATGATATCGCCACGGCAATAGAACTGATCCGTGATAGAAGCATTAACGTGCGGGATATGATCACCCATCGCCTGGGCCTGGCCGAGACCGGCCTCGGATTTCAACTGGTTGCCCGCGCCCGGGATTCTCTCAAGGTGATTATTGAGCCACAGAGGTAGCACTTAGAAATGGAAAGCCAGATTAGAGCTATAGTTGATCAGGCCATCGAGGAAGACCTCGGCCAGGGAGACGTCACCACCGACGCCCTGATTCCCCCTGCCCTGGAGGTCAGGGCGTCGATCCTGGTCAAGGCAAGCGGGGTGCTGGCGGGAATCGAAGTGGCGGAGATAGTCTTCCAGCAGGTTGACCCCTCGCTCATATTCGAAAGACTGGTTCAGGATGGCACCGGAATGCAAGCCGGAAGTATCGTTGGCGTAGTCACTGGGAAAGCAGCCGGCATCCTCAAAGCGGAGAGAGTGGCGTTGAACTTTTTGCAACACCTGAGCGGCATCGCTACCGAGACCGCCAAATACGTCGCCGCTGTCGCTGGAACCAGAGCCCGGATACTCGATACCCGCAAGACCACCCCCGGCCTGAGGCTACTGGAGAAATATGCCGTACGTACCGGAGGGGGACAGAATCACCGGCAGAACCTTGGCGACGGGGTGCTCATCAAGGATAACCACCTTGCCGCGCTGCGCGCCGGCGGGGTGGGGTTGGGGGAGGTGATCAAAAGGGCTCGCGCCAACGTTCCTCGTCATTTGAAGATCGAGGTCGAGGTTGACACCGTGGAGCAAGCCCAGATAGCACTGGATGCCGGAGCGGATATCCTCTTGCTGGATAATATGCGGCCAGCGGATATGCACCGCGTGGTAGAATTAGTGGACGGACGCGCCCTCACCGAGGCCTCCGGCGGCATCACCCTGGATAATGTCCGTGCCGTCGCTGAAACAGGGGTGGACTTCATTTCCATCGGTACCCTGACGCATTCCGTTAAGGCTCTGGACATCAGCATTGAATTTCGCATCTGAGGATGCTGACTCCCACGAAAACGTGGACCCTGCCAGGTTGGAATTGAAATGAACCTCCAACTAGTTGCAGTATTACTACAAGTTTTTTGCAATCCAGGAACTCACCGTCAGAGATATCTTCAAAATATCTTTTTGCCATTTTTGTTTATACCCTTCTTTTGCTCATAACGCTAAAGCTCACCTGCCGCTATGGAGCGCCAGCGGAATAGCGGTCAGGTGCAGACATTATGCTAAAAGGGTGATTTACATATTGGCAATGGCAACCTCCCCCCGTTATTATAGAGCTGGTTCAATTAAACAAAAGAAAGGAGATCACCATGCCTACTACCAAGAATAACCAAATCAGCTTCAAGGGTCAACATTTCTATATCGGTATCGACGTCCACAAGAAACGCTGGGTGGTAACTATCCGTCATAATGGCCTGAGCCTCAAGACCTTCTCCACCGATCCATCACCGGAAGGGATCAAGCGGCATTTGGAAAATCATTACCCGGGTGGAATCTATCACCTCGCCTATGAAGTCGGCTTCTCTGGATTCTGGATATGCCGGAGATTCCATGAGCTTCGGCTCGATTGCATCGTCGTCAATGCTGCCGATATCCCCACCACCCACAAGGAAAAGGACCAAAAACGGGACCCGGTGGACTCTCATAAGCTGGCCCGGGAACTCGAAAAAGGAGATATTCAGTGCGTCTTTATCCCTCCGGAACAGGATCAGAATCTGCGTTCCCTCTGCCGCCTCTACGGCCGCCAGGTACAAAATTCTACCCGAGTCAAGAACCGCATCAAAGGACTTCTTTATTTCAATGGGGTTGACCTACCCGATCACACCTCCTACTGGTCGGGAAACTTCATCGCCTATCTCAATGCCCTTCCCCTCGATAACGGCCCCGCTAGAGATTATCTCCTCTCATGTCTGGAGGAACTCAAGCAAGTCCGGCAGTCTATAGCCAGTACCTTGCAAAAACTTCGGCACTATGCCCGTCAATACGAGTTTGCCCCCATTATTCGGAATCTCACGACAGTATCCGGAATCGGCTTCAAAAGCGCCATTATCCTTTACACTGAGATCATCGATATCAATCGCTTCCGCATTTTCGACCAACTCAAGTCTTATGCCGGCCTGG
>JALPXT010000055.1 GCA_023271485.1 Dehalococcoidia bacterium
ACCATCGAAACCCTGGACATCAATATCTGGGACGAACTGGGCACGCGAAGCTATGAAATGTACAGCGGGGGGGAATCGTTCCGGATAGATCTGGCGTTGCGTATCGCCCTTTCCAGGCTGCTGGCGCGGCGGGCGGGAGCGCCGTTGCCCACTCTGATCATCGATGAGGGCTTCGGCACGCAGGACGCTTCCGGGCGAGGGAAACTGGTGGAGGCCATAAATTCAATTCAGGACGACTTCGAGAGGATAATCGTCATCACTCACATCGATGAGCTAAAGGACGCCTTCCCGGTGCGCATCGAGGTCACCAAGACCAATGAGGGCTCGACTATTGCGGTGAGCTAGATTCCAGCGCGAAACCTCATCTCCAGATAGACCGCTGACGGGCGAGTCTTTCTTCCTTACCTGCCAGTATTAATGGCAGAACGAAAACTGCTGTTATTAGGCAAGCAGCAACACCTATAACGAGGACGTAGCCCATCCCTGCTAGACCGGGGTGAGGGGAAAACCCCAAACTGCCAAAAGCGATCATCGTTGTCAAAGCAGTTAAAAGAATCGCCTTACCGGTAGTTCTTAAGACAAGGGGTATATTCCTCTCCAAGCCATAGCGGTGAATGATATGGATAGCGTTATCGATCCCGATGCCTAAAATGAGGGGTACTGCCATTAAATTTGTAAAGTCGAACTTCATTCCCAGAACCTGCATCAGCCCTACCATCCAGGTCGCTCCCAGAATGATTGGCACCATACCGACCAGAGCAGTCCTGGAACTTTTAAAGGTAATAGCCACGATGGCAAAAACAACTATTGCAGCCGCTGCAGTAGCCCATACTACCCTTTCCAGAATCAGATCAAGCAGCAGGAGAAAGAATATAGGCGTGCCTGAAGTGCGTGGTGCAACTGCAGTTACCTGCTCATTGAAAGCCCTAAATATTTGTTCATCCCATATGTCCCCCTGCGGGAAGATTGTAAGCAGAAAACTGTCGCCATCTCGGCACACAAACTGATCCCTGATTTCAGCAGGGAGGGTATCCAGTGTAATTATCTCATCAACGGCTGTCATCTCAAGTAAGAGATTATGCAACGCCGGGATATAGTTTTCCTGGAAACTACTCACTGCCGGAACACTTAACAGACCTTTTGTTCTGGTGATGATCCCTTGCTCAATGATAGCATTGCTTTTTTCTGCTACCCGCCTGTGACCGCCGGCATAAGCAAGCTCTTCTATTTTAGCAATATTATCCTCCAGCCGGGTTAGCTCAGCTTCCAGTTCTGCAACTGTCTCAACATCTACATTATGATCGAAGCCTTGTGCTTGAAGTGCCAGAAGATGTGCCCTGAATGCGCGAATCAAAGGTAAACGGATCTCCTTTTGCTCATCAGCGGGAGGGATGAAATCGGCTATTGATTCTACTCTGCCTACCAGCGGTTCCTCTCTCATCTTTCGAGCCATTTCTCTTGATTCGGTTACTGAGTCCACAATAAGCATTGAAGGATCAGGGCTAATACCGAACTCGTCAATAACTCGCTCTTGCGTCACAACTGCCGGCATATCCTCAGGATACATCGCCAATATATCGTATTGAAATTCAATATGCATGGCAGAGAAGAGGAGTACGACTGTAATCAAGGCGAAAAACGAAGCAAAAGCCCATTTATATTTCAGTAAAACCCTTCCACCTGCTTCTAAAAATCCAAATTCGGAGGTTTTAGTGGGAACGGCACCGAATATAGACTTGAGCCGTTTAGACTTCAGTTTGTCCTGGAAGCAGAACAGAGCCGGCAAAACCACCAGCACAGAGGCAAGGGTAATCAAAATACCGGTGCCATTTACAAAGCCCATTTCGGCCAGGACATCTAATCCGGTCAGTCCAAAAGTAAAAAAGACGACAGCAGTAGTTATCGCCCCGACTATTACGCCTTTGCCTACCTTGGCATACATTGTTTTCAGACTATCCGGCACGTCCATTCCTTCAGCCCTGGCCTGAAGAAAGGCATTGGTCAGGTGAATGGCAAAATCAATTCCCAGCCCCATTAGTAAGACGGCAAAAAAGGCGGTGAACATGTTGAGATGACCAATTACCGCCCCAATAAATCCAGCAGTATAGGTAACGCCAAGAATTATCGGGGTCATAGCTATAAATGGTGCTGACCTCATCCTGAAAGCGATGATCAGTAAAGCGAGAATTAAGAAGAGAGCAACCAGAGCTGAGAGCGCCATCCCCTCTCTCAATGCTTCTTCATCCTCCAACTGCGTCGGCATTAAACCGGTTATGCCAATATTTAAATCAGGAAATCCTTCTCCAAACTCATCAACTGCTGCACGCACAGCCCGGGCCAGATCCATTGCTGCAAGATAGTCGGCAAACGAAACGGCAGGGTGGACTTGCATGATCAACATTTGGTTATCCGGGGAGAGAAAATGCTCTTCTCCCAGCAGCAGTTGCCTCACATTCTCCCTGACCTGCTCCGGTTTAGCATCAATTACCAGGAATGTTGTCAGGCCATCAAGGGCTCGGATGACCATGAACTCTTCCTCCAGGGTTCTAAACCTTTCCTCGTTTTCGATGACCCCTTTTTCAAGCATCAGATTTGCAGTGCGCAAGAACGGCAGCAGTTCTAAACGAGAAAAGAGGACGAAAGAGGCTCTTAATTCATCTTCATCCCGCAATAAAAGGGCATGCCTTTTGATGAAATCAGTATCTATCCGGTAATCGACCCTTCTTACATTATCTACTTCGGCTAAAATTGGTGCCAACTCTGCTGCTGCTCTCGTCAGCTCACCTTCGTTTTCCCCTTCAATAACGACGAAAATACGTGAAGCGGCATAGAAATCAGCAATGATCCGGTTGAATTCCTCTACCTGAGGTTTCTCCTCCGGTAACATGCCGGCAAGGTGAACCTGCATCACAATTCTTGAAGCAAAAAACCCGCTAATGAACAGCAGGATCACCGCAGCCAGTAAGATTTTTCTATGATGACGGTAAATACCACTTGCAAGGGTATCAAAAACTTTCTTTCTAGCCATTCGTTGCTTTCCTTTCGATTTAGAATTTCGGGTAAGGACAAAGCCTATCCTTCAGATAACAAAATATCTGCCATGGATGCCTGACCTGCCTGTGGCAGACAGGAATGTCTTATGCAAATACTCCAACATGTTTTTCCCCTGTTTTTCCGCAGTGGAGATAAAACCACGCGGTACGGCAAAAGTAATTGGCTCGATTCTCAGGGCGAAAACACCCCGATATCCAGGTAACCACAGCACGCCTCCGAACAGTCGTAGCCAGCGCCAGGATGCGTGAAGTCAATGTATGAGATTATCTCACTCATGCTCCCGTTCAGTATCGGTCTGGCCAATCTGAGACCGCTGAAAAACTGCATTTTTGCTGACACTCCGAAGGACTTTTCAGCAGTCTTACTCTGTACCCCTTTCTTTAGACCACTCAAGCGGGTGGGGATTACGAGACACTACTAACCCCCCTTCCAGTATTCTACCATCCAGGGTGGCAGCTCATAGTCCACAGTGCCTGCATACCTGACACCTTCCCACACCCTATCGCCTAGCACGGCTCGCCCATCGGGCCAAACAACAACCAGCCCCCCATCTCGCCATTGGGTTCCAAGACCAGTAACATATCCCGGCCCCCAGATTACATCGTGTGGGTGAGGCGAATCCATTCCCGTAAATACTACTCTACCCCCGACCCCAACGAAATCTGTCTTTGCCAGTTCAATAACTACGGCATCCGAATCAACAGTACCCGCTCTCTGAATAGCCTCTTTCAATATGAAGAGGGCGTCATACGTGCCAGCGGCGGTGTATATGGGGTATTCACCGAATCTTTCAACAAACTGGTCAAAGAAAGGGATCGTTTCCTCTGTTATTTCCACACGACCGATGAGGTTTAGGGTCATCTCATATTCTCCTTTTCCTCCAGTGGCCTCCCAGAAGCCCATCTCGTGGGCTTCCAGATTAATCCCTACCGAAGCCGCGGGAATTTCAAGCTCACCCCATTGCCTGGCATAAACGAGCCCGACTGGTCCGGACAGAACGGTCAGAATCATGTGAGCACCAGCCGCCTTTATTGCTGTCAGCTCAGCCGTAACATCGGTCGCCTCCCCAGATGGCCTCCACGCCCCAATGACTTCCATTAACAACAACGGAAGCTCCTCTTCAGCAGCGGCAATCACGGGGTCCGCCCAGACCCCCTCTTCAACCATCAGGGCTACCTTTGGCATCAAAATGCCAAGCTCCTTCCTGATCACATCGGCAACCATGGTCACCAGAGCGAAATTGGCACGCCCAAGATAAGCAGAATTTACCGGCGTAACCCTGAACCAGTACCTGTACCTCTCATAATCCGCTGCCACACGCATATTTAGCTCCGGGTGGTCAGCGCCCGTGCCGAGGAAGATCACCCGATGATCCGCCATCACCTCCTGCATCGCCAGCACCGCCTCTGGCCTGAAGCCACCAACTACAAAATCCACCTCGTCGACGGTTATGAGCCTGTCCATGGCGATTGCGGCGTCGATAACGCACAGTATCTCGTTAGAATCGGCCCTAACCAGCTCTATCTCACGCATCACGCCGCCTACATTCACCCCACCGGCGGCATTTATCTCCTCAGCCGCCATCTCCGCCCCTGCCCACTTGTGTTCGCCATGGATGAACTCCATCGGGCCGATAACCCCGATTTTGATCTTGGGCACTTCCTCGACGGGCTCAATAACGGGCTCAATGGGCCTTGGTGGAGGACACGCTGCTAGGACGGGTATCAGCAGTACCAGGATTACCACCACTGCCAGCATCACCTTTACTTGTCTGGACATCTCTGTATACCTCCTTATCGTTAGTCAACAACTAGTTATTTAATCCCAACGTCAAAAAAATTTACTATTTACCACTTAACAAATCAGGTACCATTTCTAAATAGACCTGTTTAAATATTTGGCAAAACATTTTCTTAATATTTTCCGGATCGTACCCGGAGTATTTGGCCCATTTATCTCCTAGAATTATAAACAAACAAACCGGCATTATGCCCATAAAAAGGTAGGCTGTCTTCAGGTATTGGGTGTCCAGATGTTTAAATCCCAGCTCTTTTGCTCGCCGGATAGAATCTTCCATCAGTGACTGAGAGAAATCAAAAAATGCTGTATCGGCTGGACCTGATTTTAGTGCCTCACTTAACATAATTCTTAAACTGTCTTTTCTTCCAGAAAGCATTTCCAAGGCTACTGGGATGAAATTGCTCATTTTTTCAAAAGTAAATGTGTCCTGAGTTATAGCTGAAGCATCAAAAAATTTATCTTTTTGTGCCAGGAAATCTTTAGCATTTATTTCGATCAGTTCGCTCAGGAGCGCTTCCTTGCTTTCAAAGTAATAATATAAAAGGGCTTTATTTACTCCGGCTGTTTTTGCGATTTCATCAATCCTTGCTCCTTCAAAACCCTTGCTTGCAAAGATTTCAAGGGCGGCGTCCAGTATTTTTTGTTTGCTGTTCTTATCACCCATGGACTTCATTATTTTCTATCTCCGCTATCTTTGCACTTTGTATCCCTGGGCCTGGCCAGAGTCTTGCCCCTCCGCAGGCAGGGGGACAGGTCTGGCAAAGGTAAAAGTGTAAAGATAGTGATCTCCCTGCAATATGGTGCTGATCGGCAATCATTAGTCGAAAGGATGCTTAACTGACTGATTGGTTTAATTGTACCATCTATTTTTCCTTTTGTCAATAGCTAGATTCTGGTGCGAAACTCTTGGAACCTTTAGTCCTCTGACATCGTCTATTATAGTATAGTCCTCCGCAGAAAGTGTTATAATGGGCATGGGGTGAGGTATCATGGCAGAAAAAACCGTAACGGTTCAGAACAAAGACACACTGATATCGAAGGCCTAAGGAGGCTGAGAAGGTTCTTTTTGAGAGGGTAGGGAAAGAGCGTGATATCCTTTCCTCAAGATTCCAAGAAGGAGAAGGTTAAAGATTTTCTAATAGAATACATCCCTGGGCCTGGCCAGGGACAGGCCTGGAAGAGCATCAGAAGGATTATCTCAACAGCGTTCATAAGGCAAATTGATGATATGCGCAATGTCATCAGGGGGGCTTTTTACCGGTTTTCCCCAAAGCTCAGTTTTGCGGCCGGGTGGGTTGACAGATTCCTTCAACCCCATTATAATGGTTTATGCAAATGACTATAACCCTGCAGGCGACAGCCACAAGTGTCCGTTGCTAACACGTAGCGTTAACCGCTACAGTCACTGTTGGTATTTGGTATTGGGTCTGGCTGAATCCGTGAGGGCGGAGTTCAAAGGCCCACCTTCTTGGTGACTACCCCTGGAGCGGTGCAAAAAGATGGGGAAGTGACCAGAAGATCTGGAGGGATTGGAGCCAAGAGATGAGACGCAGATGCGAAGTTTGTGGCAGGGAGATTAAACCCTTTGCTGAGTTCTGGCTCAGAGAGCCGGATCAGTACGACGATAAAGGAGCAGCGATTAAGCAGGGCAGGGCCATGCCGTTCTGCAGTACTGGCTGTATTTTTGGCTGGAGCGGAAAGGAACTGCGGAGACAGAAGAGGGAGAGGGAGAATGTCGAATAAGGGAGAGATGTGAGATGCGGAGAGGTCCTCGGACTTCTACAAGGGAAAAACTCCTGCAAATCTTTGAAGCATCTCCTGATCTCACGCTTCAGGAATATGGTAATAGGCTAGGGATTACCAAAGAGAGGGTAAGGCAGCTAATAGAGAGTCTAGGGCTTGAAAGGCAGCGTCCCAAGTATGCTGGTCGACCTATCTGCCCTGAATGCGGGGGTAGGAAAAGCTACGAGGCGAAGTTATGCAGGGCTTGCTGGCGGCAATCCCTCTAGTCTTTGTCACATATCACACGAGGGGGGTAAGTCATGAGAATAGCGGCCATGGTTTTGGGGATTCTCGGCGGGCTTATTGGTGCTTACTTGGTCACTTTTTCTCCCTGGGAAGTCCCGGCTTGGATACTTCTCACTTGGATACTTCTCCTTCCCGTTGCAGCAATTGCAGGAGGAGTACTAGCTCTGAGGAGACCGGCGGTGGGCGGGATATTGATGCTGGTAAGCGGGATAGCAGGCGTTATCGCTGCTCATCTGTATTGGCTCCATCCTGGCTATTGGCTGGGTTATATTTTTGCCGGCTTTCTTCTGATTATGGGAGGTGCCATTGCCCTGGCCGCCCATGAGAAACGACCCGCGGCCAGAGTGGCGGTCATGGCTTTGGGGATTCTCGGTGGACTTTTTGGCGCTTATGGTGCTTACATTGCCATGCCCTGGGTACCTCTTCTTTCCGCTGCTATCGTATTTTTTTTCCCTCATCGCAATTGCAGGAGGAATATTAGCTCTGAGGAGACCGGCGGGGGCCGGGATATTGATGCTGATACCCTGGATAGGTTTCTTTTTGGTGGCTCCTTTTGGGCTATTTCGCGAGATGGAGGGAGCGCTTTACAGTTTAGCTTGTATTATTGCTAGCCTTCTTCTACTTGCAGGAGCTATTCTTGCCCTGGCCGACTATCAGAGCCGCTCCATAGCCAGGATAGTAGCCCTCGTTTTGGGGATTAGTGCTGGAGTTATCGGCGCTCTTGGTGTTTACGGTGGTGTGCCTGTCGTCCCGGGAGGATTCCTGGCTTTGGGAGCTCTTCTTTCCACTATGGGAATTGCAGGGGCGGTGTTAACCCGGGGCAGACCAGGAGTAGCCGGGACATTGATGCTGGTAAGCGGGATAGGAGGTTTCGCTGCCGCTCTTATAGTCAGGGTCTTTGCAGTTGAGCTTTCAGTAGTTCACTATCTTTACACTACTGCCACAGTAACTGGAGAAGCAATTATCTTTTGTATGGCTTATGCTATTGCCGGCTTCCCTATGATTGCAGGAGCTATTCTTGCCTTAGCCGCCCGTGAGAAATGGCCCCAAGAAAGATTGTCCTCCTGAATTCATTAGGCCGAGCAGACCACAGTCCCAACAAGTCTCACTGAATTGGGCTTTCCTCCGGGAGGCATTGAAAATATAAATAATTAATAGGCCTAATATTCGGCACTGCTATGCTCCCATTGTACCGTCTTACGTTGTCCCTTGTTCCAGAGGAGCAGGAGCGCGAGTTGTGGCTGCGCTCCTTACTTACCCACCGTGATTTCACTCTTTATTGCGGCCTTCGCTGCCTGCTATCCATATATCTCTTCCTCGTGGTGCCGTTTGGAATTCCCTTCCTCGTTTTTTTGGGCGGGCAGTTTGGAGGATAGGTCTCTTAGACCTTTTGGCCGGAGGCTTGGTCATCCTGGTTGTGACCCTGTCCTTCTATATCCTGGGTGACCTTTTGATGGGTTTGCTGGCAATATGTATACCTCCTCGACTAAGAGGGAGGGTTGCCGTTGGGCTGGCAATATTTATTGCTCTCTTACTAATCGCGGCAGCATTTTACATTGAGCCTCCCCCGGCATAATAGAGCTTTTTTATTTTATCGAGGAGGAACTACTCTTGGTCAAAGAGTCGTTGATGCAACTGATGTGGCTGATGATAGGACTTGCCCTTGCCGGGGCAGTCGCCCTGCATTACGTGTGGCCCCTCACCTATCAGTTGGAGAAAGGCCCGAAAGAAGGTTATGATGTGGCCGCGTCTCTCCGGTAGGGTGGGATACCAGGTTTGCTAGCCTATTTGGCCGGCTGCCACTTGAGCCGTCCATCAGGGCTTTCCTGAAAAGAGACCTCATCCTGGCCCTTCGCCATCCAGGTGTATTGATTGAAGGCATAATTATACCTTTGCCCGGAGATGGTCACCGAGTTCGGGGCGTCTATCGGAGAGTTTCCAATCGCCGGGGGACGGATGTTAACCGCCGGAGATGAGGGCAAGGCCGTCCTCGGCTACGCCGTGGCCCAGAGACTGGGAGTAACACCTGGCGAAACGTTGGAGATCGAAGGCGAGTCTTTCGAGGTCGTTGGTATCATGCAAACCTATGCCCCCAGAGGGAAAGCGCCCGAAGGGCACCGTTGAGGATATCGCTGCAGACACCCGGGGTATGGTC
>JALPXT010000056.1 GCA_023271485.1 Dehalococcoidia bacterium
AGGCAATATGCCAGGCTTGCCGATATCATAAAGTCCGCCATTGCCGAGTATCTAGCCGAGGTGAAGGCCGGTAGTTTTCCCGCCCCCGAACACAGCCCCACGATGGACGAAGGCATCCTGGCTGAGTTGACGTAGTGCCGCTGTCTGTCAAATTGCCTCCATTTGTGCTATAATTATTGCAGGTATTCAGCCACAGAGTACACTGAGATCCTTGCCCTCGCGAATGCGGGGAAGAGAGAGATTCTTGTGATACCTTATTCTCTTTCATTTTCTCGGTGAACTGTCCCTGCCTTCGCCGGGACAAGCGTGGCTATCAATCGCTGGCTGAGTAATTACAACGGGGTAATGAAATTGAACATGTCGAGGCACAGCATTATCTTGCTCATCGCCATAGCATTGCTGGCGGCCATCCTGGTCACGGTACTCCAGCCGCCAGCGGAGGAGCCGAGGGAACTAGCCCTGAACGAAGTCATCTCAATGGCAAAGGCCGGCGAGATTCTGGAGATTGTGGTCAGGGGAACCGCTCTGGAGATCACCACCATCGACCAGGAAAAGCAGACCTCCACCATAGGTGAAGCCACCGATTTACTGGAGGTATTCCACCAAGAAGGGATTCCGATCAGTGGTGCCCAGGCGGTAACCATTCGCTTTGAGGAAGAAGTCGGTATTACCTGGTTCCCTGTGCTCCTCAATTTTCTGCCCTTGATCCTCTTCGGCGGATTGCTATTCTTCCTGCTGCGTCGCGCCGCAGGAGGGCCCAATCAAGCAATGGGCTTTGCCCGGAGCAAGGCACGGATGTTCTCCGGCGACAAACCAACCGTAACCTTCTCGGACGTTGCCGGGGTTGCAGAGGGCAAGGAGGAGCTTCAAGAGGTGGTTGAGTTCCTGTCGAATTCTGAGAAATTTCTTGCCCTGGGGGCCCGTATCCCACGTGGGGTGCTCCTCGTCGGGCCGCCGGGGACGGGGAAGACTCTCCTCAGCCGGGCGGTCGCAGGTGAAGCCGGAGTGCCGTTCTTCTCCATAAGCGGCAGCGAGTTCGTAGAGATGTTCGTCGGCGTCGGTGCGGCTCGGGTTCGAGACCTCTTCGACCAGGCCAAACGCCACGCCCCCTGCATAGTTTTCGTCGACGAAATCGATGCCGTGGGCCGCCACCGCGGTGCGGGACTCGGTGGAGGACATGATGAGAGGGAACAGACCCTGAACCAAATCCTCTCTGAGATGGACGGCTTTGACACCAATACCAACGTCATCGTCCTTGCAGCCACCAACCGGCCGGACATTCTGGACCCGGCGCTCTTGCGCCCCGGCCGGTTCGACCGCCGTGTCGTCCTGGATCAGCCGGATATCAATGGACGCAAGGCGATACTGGAGGTTCATTCCCAGGGCAAACCGCTGGATTCCGCAGTCGATCTGGGGGTCATTGCCAAGCAAACCCCCGGCTTCAGCGGCGCTGACCTGTCAAACCTGATAAACGAGGCCGCCATCCTGGCAGCCAGGCGGGGAAAAAAGGACATCAGCCTTGTCGAACTCGAGGAATCCATCGATCGCGTCATCGCCGGGCCGGAGAGGAAAAGCAGACTCATGAGCCGCAAAGAAAAGGAGATAACCGCCTATCATGAGGCTGGTCATGCGCTGGTTGCTCGCATGCTGCCCAACGTCGATCCGGTGCACAAGATTTCCATCATAGCTCGGGGTATGATGGCCGGCTACACCCGCCAGTTGCCAACCGAAGACCGCTATCTGGTGACTCGTTCACAATTCAATGACATGCTGGCCACCCTGCTCGGCGGCCACACTGCCGAGGAGATAATCTTTGATGAGATGACCACCGGAAGTCAGAATGACATCGAGCGCGCCACAAAGATCGCCCGCATGATGGTTACCGAGTACGGAATGAGCGATAAGCTGGGGCCACGCACCTTCGGTAAGAGGGAAGAACTCGTATTCCTGGGCAAGGAGATCTCGGAGCAGAGAGACTACAGCGATAAGGTGGCTGAGGACATCGATGCCGAAGTTCACGACATCATCGACCGCGCGTATAATGTTGCTCAAGACATCCTGACCAAGAACAAGGCCAAGTTGATTCAGATCGCGGAACGATTGATGGCCGAGGAGACTCTCGAGGGCAAAACTCTTGACGCCCTCTTCGACTCCCCCCTGCCCTCCCCAGCACCTGCATGAGTGGAAAGTGGGAGGCCCCGATTTCCTGCATCTTCCCGGTGACGGTGAATATCACCTGGTTGCAACCAGAATCATGGAGAACACCAGCCAGATAGAGGAGAAAATCGGGCATCTGCGAGAGCAGATCAATCACCACAACTACCGCTACTACGTACTCGATAGCCCGGAAATAAGCGATGCCGAGTACGATCAGTTGATGCGGGAGCTTCGAAGGCTGGAGTCTGATTACCCTCGACTCATCACCCCGGACTCTCCGACGCAGCGGGTGGGCGCCGCACCCCAGGAAGAATTCGGTGTGGTGGAGCACCCCGTTCCTCTTCTGAGCCTGGGCAATGCCTTCAATTTTGAGGAGCTGAGGGCCTGGCATAATAGAATCTCTCGACTCCTGGGGAATGCGGACTTCGACTTCGTTTGCGAGTTGAAGATGGACGGGTTGGCGGTAGCCCTGACTTATGTTGACGGCCTTCTTGTCACCGGAGCCACGCGGGGCGATGGATACCGCGGCGAGAATATCACTCACAATCTGAGGACCATCAGGAGCATACCCCTATCCGTACCCCCGAATGCCCCTCCAAGATTCGAGGCACGAGGCGAGGTTTTCCTCTCCAAAGAGGGCTTTGCCAGGGTGAATAGAGAGAGGGGCGAGGCCGGCCAGCCACTTTTTGCCAACCCCCGAAACGCGGCTGCCGGCTCGCTACGTCAGCTTGATTCCCGGGTCACCGCCAGCCGGCCCCTTGATATTTATGTCTACGGACTGGGCTATGCCGAGGGTGTGGTCCCGCAGACCCACTGGGAGACCATGGAGTTCCTCAAATCCCTGGGATTCAAGATCAACCCCCAGAATGCTCTCGTGAGCGATCTCGAAGGCGTCGAGGCTTATTACCAGCGATGGCTGAAGTCGAGAGAGGAGCTGCCCTACGAAACCGACGGCGTGGTGGTGAAGGTCAACTCCTTTTCGCTGCAGAGGCAACTGGGATTCGTGGGACGCGAGCCCCGGTGGGCCATTGCCTATAAGTTCCCGGCGACTCAGGCTACCACCAGGCTGCTGGATATCGGCATCAATGTGGGGCGCACCGGTACTTTGAATCCCTACGCCATACTCGAGCCGGTCTCCGTCGGGGGAGTGGTGGTAAAACGAGCGGCACTCCACAACGAGGATGACATCCGCCGCAAGGACATTCGAATAGGGGATACGGTGGTGATACAACGCGCCGGCGAGGTAATACCCGAGATAGTGACCCCCGTGACAAGCAAACGCACCGGCAGCGAGAGCATTTTCGTCATGCCCTCGACGTGCCCTGCCTGTGGCACGCAGGTCCGCAGGCCTGAAGGGGAGGCGATGGTGCGGTGTCCCAACGCCGCCTGTCCGGCACAGATCCACGAGCTTCTTGCGCATTTCGTCTCCCGGGGGGCGATGGATATCGATAAGGTGGGCTGGAAACTATCCGCCGCCCTGCTCGATGCGGGACTGGTTAAGGATGTGGCCGACCTTTATTTCCTGGAGAAGGAGAGGTTAATTGGGCTGGAGCGGATGGCGGAGAAGAGCGCCTCCAACGTGCTGGACTCTATCGAGAGAAGCAAGACGAGACCACTTTCACGAATCATCTTTGCCCTGGGCATTCGCTATGTAGGCTCGGAGACGGCCGATATTCTAGCCATGGAATTCGGCAGCATCGATCGGCTGGCACGGGCGACACGGGACGAGCTTCTGGCGATTCCCGGTATCGGTCCGAAGGCAGCGGATAGTGTGGTGACCTTCTTCGAGCAGGAGACGAACCGGGAAATCATTAAGAAGCTGAGGAGGGCCGGAGTGAGGCTGGAAGAGGCCGGCAAACCGCAGGAGATGCCACTGGCGGGACAGGAGTTTGTGATCACCGGGAAGCTGGAGTCATTCACCAGGGCCGAAGCTGAGGCGATGATTCGGGGACGGGGAGGGGTGGTGGGCAGCTCGGTGACCAGGAAGACGGCCTATCTTGTGGTAGGAGCTGATCCCGGCTCCAAGCTCGCCAAGGCCCAGGCTCTGAGCACCAGCATCTTAAGCGAGGGGGAGTTCTTGCGTCTGCTGGGATCGGGTTAGATGGCCACGCACTACTTCCCCGCCAGCAGCCCGGCCACTCTATCCAGGATCTTGTCGGCCACCTCCGATTTGAGCATCAGCGGTAAACGGTCCACCTTACCATTTCGGTCTATAATAATTACCCTGTTGGTGTCAACCGCAAAGCCGCTGTCAGCGCTGGTGATGTCATTGGCCACGATGAAGTCGAGCCCTTTGTCCCGGAGTTTCCTGGTGGCGTTCTCCACTATTTCTTCGCTTTCGGCAGCAAATCCCACCTTAATCAAGCCACCAGATACCTCACCGAGTATATCGGGCGTTCTTGTCAGTTCAATGCTCAGTCTTCCGGGCCTGCGCTTGATCTTCTTCTCAGCAGCGACTTCCGGCCGGTAATCGGCCACCGCCGCGGCCATGATCAAGGCATCGGCCCCAGCCGCCTTCTCAATCACCGCCTGGCGCATCTGAGTGGCCGTCTGCACCTGTATCACCTCAACGCCGAGCGGTGGAGGAATAGCAGCGGGAGCAGTGATGAGGGTCACCTCTCCCCCTCTGTTTCGAGCCGCTTCCGCCAGGGCATAGCCCATCTTCCCCGATGAATAATTGCCGATGTAGCGTACCGGGTCAATCGGCTCCTGCGTCCCGCCGGCGCTGATCACCAATCGCCTCCCGGCCAGATCCCCGCCGCGGCCCAGAACCTGATGAATTGCCGCCAGTATCTCACCTACCTCAACAAGCCTCCCCATGCCTTCGAGCCCTGAAGCGAGTCGTCCGTAGGCCGGACCCACTATGGTGTGGCCGCGTGAGCGCAGCCTCTCCAGATTCTCCCGGGTGACTGAATTTTGATACATCCCCACGTCCATGGCAGGGGCCACGATCACCGGTGCCCTGGCGGACAATACGGTGCAGCTCAGCAGGTCATCGGCAAGGCCCACTGCCAGCCTGGCGATGGTATTCGCCGTGGCCGGTGCTATCACTAGGACATCTGCCCGTTCGGCCAGCGCCACGTGCTCGATATCGAAGCCGGTGACCGGGGCGAACATATCGGTGTGAACCGGTCGGTGGGTAATGCTCTGGAAAGATAGCGGCGCAACGAACTCGGCGGCCGCCTCGGTCATAATCACTTCGACCACAGCTCCCCCCTGAGTCAGCTTGCTGGCAATCTCCACCGCCTTATAGGCCGAGATGCTACCGGTTACTCCCAGGACAATGCTCTTACCTTCAAACATGTTTTTCCCCTAAATTGAGTTCGTGAATTATCCTCAGGCCCACCAGGGTCAGATATGGATCCACTATTTCTATCACCTTTGTCTCCCTTGCCAGCAACTCAGCATACCCGCCGGTGGCAATTACCCTCGCCTTCTTGCTCCCTAACTCTTGCTGGATTCGGCCCACCAGCCCCTCGATAAGGCCCACGTAACCGAAGATGAATCCCGACTGCATGGCGGAGATGGTGTCCCGGCCAATGACGTGTTTGGGGCGAACCAGATCCACCCGGGGAAGTTTAGCCGTCCGCTGAAAAAGAGCCTCGGTGGCGATCTTAATGCCCGGGGCTATAGCCCCGCCCAGGTAATCGCCCTTCTCAGAAATGACGTCAAAAGTGGTGGCGGTGCCGAGATCCACCACGATAAGGGGCCCGCCATAGAGATGATGCCCCGCCACCGCGTTGACTATGCGATCAGGGCCGACTTCACGCGGATTGTCCATCAGGATACTAACCCCGGTCCTGACCCCTGCCTCCACCACCAGAGGCGAGACCTCAAAGTAGCGCCGGCATAACTCCCTGAATATGGGCACAAGTGGAGGCGTAACACTGCAAATCACCGCGTGTTTAATATCGGAAGGATTCAAGCCTTGCTGTGATAGAAGCCCGAGGAGTACTACAGCATACTCATCCACCATCTTGTGGACATCGGTGGCCAGGTGCCAGACAGCTTGAAGCTCCTGCCCCTCAAAGACACCAATATCCATCCTGGTATTTCCGATATCAATTGCCAGTAGCATATCAGGAACTCTCACCATGGCCTCCCTGCCATCATAACCTCCCTTCAATTCTTGTCCTTCCGCATAACAGCTTTATGCCACGGAGGCCACTCTTGATATGGGAGCTATACGGTCTCTGTTCCATATTTTTCCTCCTCTTCCATAATCCGGAGTTGAGTTATCTGAGGTATGGTTACTCCGGTTGCTTCTTCAGAACTGAGTTTCTTATACACCATTTTGACAGTATCTTCATCTATTTTGTTGAAGAAACGAAAAGCTGATGTCGCAAGATAAGTTCGATCAACTTCAAAGGCAATCCATTTGCGAGATAAACTTTCGGCTGCTGCACCGGTTGTGTTTGAGCCTGCAAAAACATCTAATACTACATCTTCCATATCGGTCAGTAAGTTTACAAAGAACTCCGGAAGTTTTTGCGGAAATCTTGCCGGATGAGGTTTGACTTTTATGATCTCACAACACTGCAAATACTGTGAGTTACTTTCGGTGTTTGAAATTTGTAGTAAATTTGGTGGAATTGCCCCACCTTTATCCTCGCCAAATCGGGCGCTTATATCATGTCCTGAGGGTCTCTTTTTGGGTGAATAATATTTCTCGCTGTTCTGAAGCAAAAGTTTCATTCTTTCTGAGTAAGGAACTAACACCTTAGTAATATCTGCTTTAGGAAAATCTGTTTTTGCTAACCACCAAACAGTGTTAACCGCATCTTTAACACGGATCTTGCGTTTGTTTACCCATTCTATGGGAGATGGTAGTTTAGATGGATTGAACCAGAAGAACTCTTCTGCTAAGTTCCATCCTTGCTCATCACAAAGTCTTACAAGAATTCTATAATTGTATAGGGAACGTACAGGCCTTCCTTTACGATAAGCTCCTCCGAGATCAATTACAAAGCTGCCGGTTTTTTTTAGAACCCGTTTTATTTCAACAGTAAACGACAAAAGCCAATCTACATATTCATCCTGATCCACATTACCATACTCCTTTTGGCGTAGCAGCGCAAAAGGCGGTGAGGTCATCACAAAGTTTATTGACTCATTTGGCAGACGTTGGAGTAAATCGAGAGCATCGCCTACATAAGCTTCGCCGAAATGTGTTCTATACAAGGGCGCAGGTAAGGATTCCATCAGTATTCCTCCAGCCCCCAAATCCAACTAGTCATTATTTTCCACAATACTGTCACCGCGAAGTATACTTCCGGGTCTTTTGTTTTGAGTTGCTCTATTTCATAGATGTATCTTTGTTGGTCTTGAGTGCCCATAATATAGGCAATCCACTGGCGAGCATCATCGTCCACTAAAAGATCTAAGATATCACGAACGGTAAACTTTCCTGCTTTACTTAACGCCCATGACATACCAGGCCGCTTGGAAGGATGAACTCGTGGAAATTCATGGATAATTTCAGAAGTAAAGCGCTGAGCAAGCTTACTTAAGGCTCTAGCAGATTCGATACGAATAGTTTCCTCAGCGGTAGCAAAACTTTCAATAAGGGCATTCAAAGCAGATCTGTTACGCAGCTCACCAAGTGCCCAAGCAGCTCCAGCGCGTATCTCTGGGTGTTGCTGGTTATCCAAAAGAGTATCTACTAAAATCCGGCAAGAAACATCTTCATCAATCTCACCCAACACGATAACTGCTTCCAACCTATTCTGCAAATACTCATCCATTAAGCATGTCTTAATAAGATCATATCCCCGGTTATCATTTTGACGCACCAGGCTCGCAGCAGCGTCAAGCCTTACGTAGATGTGTTCACTGGGATCGTTGAGTTTGTGAACGAGATAATCGGCAACTTCAGACGAAACAAAAGAAGCAAGTGCCTTAGTTGCCATATATCTCTTGCTTAAAGATGTAGTTGAGAGTAGTTCAATATAATGGCTTTCAGAAGCGGACTTATCACAGAGAAAGTCCAAACTTACAGGGACTACAGTGGCAAGAATCTGATCTTCAGCAACCCTCCGACCTTCCCTTACCAAAGGTATCATAACTTGCCCTTTTTTCAAAAGCCTCAAAGAGATAAGCCTTTCATCAGTCATTCTTCGATACTGGATTCGATCTTGGCTAATCGATGTGATGATACCAGAAGCGTTAGCAATCGCTATGGGCCAAACTATTCTCATCTCAAAACCTTCTTCTGCCCCCTTTGGTGCAGTCAGAATAGCACGACCATCTTTTTGAGCTAATCGTAGGTCTTTAACTGAAACATATTGTATTGGCCCACTCGCTCGCCAATGTACAGGCTCATCACTTGCCCGGTTACAAACCACAAAAGCTATAAGATCATTATCATCCAGGTCATAGTCCCATCCCCGCTCTGGGTCTGCTTGAGAATGAGACATAGAGATTTCTAGCTTGGTTTTTGTTCTGCATTCAACACATTTTCCACAATCTACGCAAAGAATATCGGGAACTCTGATACGCTTAATCTTGATATCTTTCCAAATCTTAAAACTCCGTGAACCTCGTTCAAGCTCAATAGGGGTGTGCCCTTGGTCTCTCAAGTTATTGAACACGGCGATAGTACCGGTCGCACCCATAGAGATTTTTTCCAGAAAACTTATGTCAGACTTAAATGCTCTC
>JALPXT010000057.1 GCA_023271485.1 Dehalococcoidia bacterium
AAAGATTCGTGGAAAATAATAATCAGCTGTATCAGTCTTGCCCTTACTGGGTGTGCCATAATCAGTAAAAGCCTTAAACCGGAACATAAAGCTGCGGTTATTACCCTAGAAGCTTCAGTCCTTGCAGCATTATGGAATAAGCGGGAGTAGCTCAGTGGTAGAGCTCCTGCCTTCCAAGCAGGCTGTCGTGGGTTCGAGTCCCATCTCCCGCTCTCGTAGCTATAAAGGGGGAACCTGCCTTACTGAAGAAAAAATCCGGCAGTCAGGCAGGTTGTCCCTCACCGAGAGGAGAGCAAGAAAAATGAGTGCAGATACATTGCTAAATCGCTATAGGTTGGTGTCGATGTCGGAGGGATTGAGTAATAAAACAATTCAACATGTTATGTCCTCAGTCAGGTACTTCGACGAGTTCCTGGGGGGCATCGCCGATATAAACAAGGTCACCGCCGATGACCTGCGCGGGTTCATACTGGCGCTGCAACAAAAGAAGACCTGGTCGAACCGGCCGGAGGTGAATGCCAAACATCAGATGAGTGGTTCGTCAATTAACACTTACTGCCGCGGCGTGAAAGCCTTCTGGAGCTGGTTGAACCGACAGGGTATTATTAACGAAAATCAACTGGCAGTAGTGAAGGCGCCCAAAATCCCCAAGAGATTGCCCAAGGTCTTGACCGAAGAGGAAGTAAAACGAGTACTGGAAGTCGCCAATAGTCCACGAGATCGCGCTATAATTGAAGTACTGCTGGATACCGGGATGCGGTTGAGCGAACTGTCGAATATCAAAATGTCCAATTACAATTACAAAGCTAGGTCTGTAACAATCGTCGGCAAAGGAGACAAACAGCGACAAGTCTTCTTATCCTTAGATACCACAATCACCATCGGTCTTTACTGGGATGAGAGACCGGAACCGCAATCCGACGACGCTTTGTTCCTAACTGAAGATGGTTATCCCTTAACGGCGGAGCGAATTCAAAAAATACTGGAGAGAATCGGCAATCGTGCCGGATTGGCCCAACGATTATCGCCGCATCGACTTCGGCATACCTATGCCACCATGAGCTTGAGACATGGCGCCAACCTGGAACATTTAAGGATCACTATGGGGCATACATCGACGAAAGTCACCGAAGTTTATCTGCAATTGAGTAATGCCGATGTGGCAGAAGCACACCGAGAATTCTCACCGGTGGCGAATCTGGGGAAGAAGAAGCGGCGCGGCTGAGTTTCTTTGCTTGACAAGCGGATTCCGCTAGATTTTTTGCAACGTTGCGACCGCCCCGCAGCGAAAGCGGCACGACGACTAGCAGCCCAAGGAACCTAAATCGCTAGTTCGTGGCTTTATCTATGTTATAGGAGTGGTTGTGACGGAGAGTATTATCTCGCTTTGGGCTTCTTGGGAAAAGGAAACCGCTTTGCCTTCTCTTTTACTTCTTGCGCCGCCTCTTTAGGTGAAGGCACAGCGATTCCTTCGTTCAGGGAAGTTATAGCCTTGTCTACTTTCTCTTTGGCCTCCCGTGCCATCTCTGTAGACGCAGCCGCCTTTTCCCTCAAGGCAGCTTTGTAAGCTGCTACAGACGCATCGATCTTTTGCATTTCCTTGTCCGCCTTCATTATCCCTAAGAATGCCACTACGCCCAAGTCGTCTTGAAGGAGAAAGCGTGGATCCAGTCGACTTCGCCACGTGCCATAGACATAGCCAAAAATCAAGCCAGCCAGCCAAAGACCCAAGGGAAACCAGCTATCTCCGTTGCCAAAACCTATCCTTGCGAACCGGAACATCAACGCAAAGACTAGTAGAAAGATGGCGTTAGCACTGATACCTGGTAGTATGGCCTTGGAGATGAGACCTCCTAGTGGCACCCCCTCAGATGTTTGCCTGATCATCGCCCTGTCATGGAAAGCGTAGGCCACGAAGCGAGTGAGTAGTGCCCCGCTTCTAAAGGCCATAAAAATGCCGGCCGCGCCTCCCAATAACCCTACCACTGCTAACACATCTGCCGGCCCGCTTTGGACAAAGAAGAACACAACACCAATGACACCCACGAGCAACCATGCAAACTGGAATACCCGGTCAAGCCGCTTGAAATGCCGTTCCTGTTCAGGGGATACCGCCACCTCCTCCTTGACTAGCTTGCCAACAAGCCCTCCTATTTTCTTGGCGAAAGTCTTCCCCATCGAGATAACCAAATTCAGCCCAATAAGTGGGGCCAGCAAGACATTAGCTATTATGCCCGCTATTTCCAATTCCATTGTCCTCTGTCCTCCTTCCAAGTTCAGTACATTAGGATTGTGGCGCATAACGGTCTAATGTGCACCGTTCAAAGATGGACTCAACAGCCGGAGCTTCGGATCCAAGAATCTGCACACACAGAATTATATTACACTATCCGGCGCTGTAATCATTGAAATGTCCTGAGTTCTGAAGTTCGACTTCCCTGAGCCTTCACTTAAAAACTAACCAAACCAGCCCCAGGTCAACGTGGGCAGTTTTTTCTGACGCTGGCCATGTCAAAATATACAGAAGTGGCAGATGCTGCCCCTCTAATATTATCCCGCGCGATACTCTCCGCTGACTTTATTGCCCCGCGATGTCTCCCCTATAAATATAACTTCCCTACTCCTGGTGGCAAAGTAATGAATACTGTTTTCCCGATTGTACCGCTGGAATGTCCGCGAATACATGAGGGTGAATGCCGGAACAAAGTATGCGAGTTAAGTGTCGCCCTGTCACCGCTACAGTGCCCTGGGCTAACGGAAAACGTTGCGATGGTCCACCACTTGGATAGAATATCAATTCGATGCTATCTGACGTGACAACCCCTAACTGTATATCTCCGACCTTTTGCCTCAATCGATAAACACTACGTGGTACCGTGTATTCCTCGCTATCGTAGCCTAAAACGTGTGCTAGGTGTGTGAGGTGGAGCATACTGGAGGTTATCTCCTTCATACGCCGCGTGGGAAGCCTTTTCCTACTGGAGTATTCTTCCGAAATATATTCTGTGTTTGCAGCACTTCCCCGCCAGCCACACGAACTCGCGCCTTCGCACCAAGATATGCCGGCGGCATTGGTAAAAGTAATCCCCCCGCATTTTGGGCATGTTATCGGTGACATTTTTACCCTCGTTTTGACAGTGACTCCCTATATCTCACATGATAGCATAAAAGTGAGCTTACGTCAAGGGAGATATGCAATGAGCAAAAAAGGAACACAAGTTTCAGTTCAGCTTAGACAGGTGAGGAAACAAGGCGGAAGCCTTGTGATTACGTTGCCGGTAGATTTTATTCATCGGCACAACATTGAGGAAGGTGACCGACTGCCGGCTATCACCGGTAGCATATTGAAGATCGTGCCCATTACTGAGGAGAAAGACCAGCTCGAAGCATTGACGATAGAAGAAACGAAGAAGGAATAAACCGATGAATGCCCCGCTGGGAAACGGGGCATTCACGGAACTGGCAGGCAATCAAGCACCAGGAGGTCAACCTAAATGTCCAATTGCCTTTATTCACATTATAGCACAAACCGCACGGAAAGTCAAGGTAAATCATCCGAGGAGCGGAACTCCACGCCTCAGTCCTCTGCTATTGCCCTCATAATAGATGACGATGAACTGACAGATAGCGAGTTACTACGCTTCACCATGAACCAAGTGGAGGAGATTTGGGAAACCCTAGCCGAGCAGTATTGTCTGTTAAAGAAAATCAACGAATCGCTCGTCCGCATCGAGGATGTACTCCAAGACATTTCTATTGGCGGGGACGTTTCAAATGTCGAGCAGACCCTGCGCGAAATTTTAGAGCTGATGCAAAAACGATATGACGACGAAGCAAGAAACGACGGCGACCGGTGGCCACCTGGGCGTTCCCCAAGGAAATCCAAAAAAGGGGGCAGCTATGTCAGAATCCAGCCGTGATGGCCTTACGATTGAAATACCGGTCAATGTTGATGCATTACAGAAAAAAGAAATTACCCGTCTTGTCCGGGATTATCTGGTTCAGTCTAACCAAATAAAGGAGAAAACCTATCTCAACGTCAATGCCAAGGATAGGGCTACTCTCGACATCGAATCCTTGATATGCGATCTCTTGAGAGAGTTTAACTTCAAAACTTTTCGAGACAACGAAGAAATCGTAATTTACCAGGATGGCGTATGGAGGACCGGCGGGGAAGTGTTCATTAAGAATGAGTGCGAGCGAAGGGTGGGTGTTAAGGACGTTCTAACGACACACAATATCAATGAAATAACAGCTCACATTCAGCGCAGCACTTATGTCGATAGGCGAGATTTCAATAAAGACAAGTTTACCATCAACCTCCAAAACGGACTCCTCGACGTGCGGACCCGAGAGCTTAAGCCCCACACCACTGAACATCTCTCTACAATCAGGATCCCCGTTATTTACAATCCCACCGCCGATTGTCCCCGGACCCGACAGTTTTTTGAGGAGATATTACATATGGAGGATATACCTATCATAGAAGAACTGTTCGGTTATATTTTAATCCCAGATTACACAATCCAAAAGGGCTTTCTCTTCATTGGAGACGGCGCCAACGGAAAGACAGTGCTCTTGAATTTGCTGAAAAACTTTGTCGGAAAAGACAATTGCGCTAGTATCGCCTGGCAGTCACTGGAGGGACAGCGTTTCGCCAAGGCGGAACTTGAAAGAAAACTGCTAAATATCTACTCCGACCTACCTGCACAAAATTTAAGACATGTGAGCGCTTTTAAGATGCTGACAGGCGGCGACCTGATAGGCGCGGAGAGAAAGTTTAAGGACTATTTTCATTTCGTCAATTTTGCCCGTCTGGTTTTCTCTGCTAACAAGCCCCCTAAGATTGAGAACGAAGACTCTTATGCATTCTGGCGGCGCTGGGTTATTTTGGATTTCCCCAACAAGTTCAGCGATGAACTGGGAAATAGAGACAAGGATGTACTTTCTAAACTAACAACAGAGGATGAACTTAGCGGCTTGCTGAACATCGCACTAGATGGATTGAACAGACTGTTGGAGATTGGGGATTTCTCATATACGCTTTCTGTTGACGCAGTTTCAGAAAAATATATCAAAGCCTCAGATCCTATTCATGCCTTTGTCTCTGATCGCTGTCAAAATGACATACAGGGATGGATATCAAAAGATGAACTATACGAAGCATATTTGAATTACTGTGAAAAGACAGGCATTCCTAAAGTGGGCAAGATGTCATTTGGACGTCAACTAATGAACACGCCAGGTGTACGCGTGAAATCAGCCAGAAGGGGGCCGAGAGGTGAACGCCAATGGGGATGGGAAGGCATCAAGATCAATGAACGAGAGTCTGCTGAAATTGAGCTTCCAGGGTGGTTTTAGACCCAAAAGAAAGAAGTCGGACACCGTAGCTTCAGGTGTCCGAGTGTCTAACTTTTTTCCTATTTAAGGTTTATCGCGCAACATTCACTTAATTAAGGTGATACATGTAGATTAGAACTAGCAAAAATCATAGACACTTGGACACCCAGATACGATGGTGTCCGACTTTTCGTAAGCGATGCCCTGGCAATAATTCACCATGAAGAGGAGGAGGCGATATGAGTTTGGCGAGAGGCATTCGCGGAAACTACCGAAAAAAGGTGATTTATGATCATCGGCTTTTCAAATTCTTGGAATGTTTCGATAATTACGCCATGGGCAGGGTTTCATGGGAATATTTGGATCAAAGAAGTCGGAAATTAGCCGAAATTCGTGGAGTTCGTCGGAAATGAGGACACTTTCCTTCAGCCGCTCGGGCCGGGGTGTTGCCTCCCACCCCGGCCCCATGGGTGGCAAATTTGAGAGGAGTAATGTTGAAAGGATGGAACGATGGCACTGAAACTAACTGGAAACTACTCAAAACATAACAAACCTACACCGACAGCAAAGGTTTCTCAAGTGGAATCGGTAAAGGACGGAACGGACAACAAAGTACTGCATCGAAGCATGTTCGAGACTTCCCGAATGTTGGAGTATTTTACAGAACGGGAGTTGAGCTATCAAACGGGGCACAGTAGAGAGGCTTGGCCCCGGGTGATACTGAAGGAGTTGATGGACAACGCCTTGGATGCTTGCGAGAATGCCTCAGTGGATCCCGAGATAAAAGTAGAACTGCGTGATGAAGGGCAATTCTTTTCAATAGTGGTTGAGGATAATGGCCCCGGGATTCAGCCCGAGGTGGTAACTAAGATATTGGACTTCCGGACCAAAACCTCAGACAAAGAAGCCTATGTCTCGCCAACGCGGGGCGCTCAGGGGAATGCACTGAAGACAGTATTCACTATTCCCTATGTACTGAGCGCCAGTACGCCAAAAGAAGGCACTTGCGAAATAGAAAGTCAAGGTATCAGGCACACGATCAAAGTGAGACTCGATATGATAAAGCAAGAGCCACGAATCGAGCATAAGCGGGTAGAAATTGTAAAAAATCAGGGTTGCCGGGTTTCTGTCTGGTTGGATAATACTACTATTCCCCATAGTTTCGCAAGTGAGCAGTTTTTACAAATCCTGTCTGATTACCATCTTTTCAATCCTCATCTTGCTCTTACAACTAACCTGAGGAAGAGGGGAACAGGCAAGTGTATTGGTGCAAGTCCGTTAGGTGCAAATTATGAACTAATCTATATTGATAATGAGGGGTATTATAAAGCAACTGTCTCTAACTGGCATAAGTGGAAGCCGAACGACTTTACTAGCCCTTTATGGTACAGCACTGATGATTTAAAGAAACTAATTGCTTCGCATGTGGCATTGGCTCAGGATGGAGGTCGAGACTTAACCTTGAGAGAATTCGTAGCCCAGTTCAGAGGGTTAACCTCAACAGCTAAGCAAAAGGCCGTAATCTCTCGCTTGCCAAGGATCAAGCGACTGTCGGACTTTGTGAGCAATGGGGATGTCGACTCAGCCCTTATTTCAGTGTTACTTGAGAATATGAGATCACAGACTAGACCTGTTCCCCCTCAGAACTTAGGTATTATTGGCGAAGAACATTTCGTGAAGTGCTTTGAAGGCAGAAAGGTTAAATATACCAGGAAGATGGGGGGAAAGGATAATATTCCGTTTATAGTCGAAGTAGCGTATATCCCCGATGAGGACTTGGAAGAGGTTAAGTTCCACTTTGGGCTCAACTTTGCCCCGGTAAGCAGCGATCCCCTCCAGAGTTGTAGTTTACTGCACGAGACCAGGAAGGAAAATTTTGAAGGTTCTGGGATAAAGGGTCTTGCTAGCCGGTACAAAGTCGATTGCAAGGATAAGATTCACATTGTCTGTCATATGACCTATCCGCGGTTCAGGTTTAAGGATCGGGGAAAAACTATCTTGGAGGTAGGGAATGAGTAGCAGTTCTATTCTTGACGCAGTAGCTGATTCCCTTAGCGATGTACTGAAAGGACACTATGCTGAGAAAAAGCGTGTCGAGCGTGAGAGGAGGATCAGAACGTGGCCAATCTCAACTCGAAGATACGAGGTGACCGTAAAAGAAGCTACATTTCATGTGATGAAAGAAGCGGCAAGCAAAGCCTCAGCCAATTTCGCATTACCTTATTCAGTACGGCAGCTCTACTACCAGGTACGACCTTTGATTCAAGCTTACACCACCAAGGAGTTGGATTACGCCTATTTTACCCCACCACTGGTAACGGAGTATGAGGAAATTAATGGCCCACTACAAGGGCTTATCTACGAGCCGAGAGGGCACCTTATTGAACCGCATAGGGATATTGAAGTGGCTTTGGGGACTGTGGATGTCGCCGGATACGAAATACCTGACTACGAATACGACAAAATCCTCTATATCGAAAAGGAGGGTTTCAACCAGATATTTAATGCTGTTAAACTAGGGCAGAGATACGACATGGCACTAATGACTGCCAAGGGCTTCGCTACTAGAGCTGCAAAGCTACTTCTCTCTCACGCCTCAAGGAGGGATATTATCGTGTTAGTAGCTCATGACGCTGATATTTCTGGGTATGAGATAGCCAGAACGCTGGAGAATGAAACCAGAACTACTCGAGGTATGCACATTGACGTTATCGACCTGGGACTCAGCGTAGGGGAATCATTAGACATGGGGTTGGAAATCGAAGATGTAGTTATACGGAAGACCCCGTCTTCTGCTCTCTTGGGGAGACTTACTCCGGAGGAGAAGGAGTTTCTAATCGGGACTCGCTATAACTATAAAGCCCGACAAGGCAAAAGGGTTGAGCTTAATGCCATGACGACTGGCCAGCTAATTACGTGGCTGGAAGGTAGGTTAAAGGACTTTGGCTTGCAAACGAAGGTGTTGCCACCTGAGGATGTAGTGAAAGAAGAACTAGAAGGTGTTATAGCCTCAAAACTTGATGAGGATATAGAGAAAGCAATAAAGGAGGCAATTGAAGATTTACTTGGATCAACTATGGATGAGTTAGGGCAGGAGGTTAAAGAGAAGATAAAAACTCCTGAGATAGAGGATGATTATTACGATAGATTGAGAGAGTTCTTGTCGGATTGCCCACCTGAATACTGGAGAGATTGGGTAGAGGAAAAGGCTATTGAACTAAAGAAGTCACATATCGAAACGAAAAAAGAGATGGTGGCAGAGTTCCTGCTTGAGCGATTGGGTATCACCCGTGATTGAGTTAAGACAACCCCGGGGACACAAGATCCAGCAGGAGATCGCCGAAATGACGGGGCTGTCACGTTCGAGAATA
>JALPXT010000058.1 GCA_023271485.1 Dehalococcoidia bacterium
TTCGCTGCCCTGCTGCGGGCCGATGAGAAGGGGGAAGTTGGCGCAGAGAAGATACCATAGCCTCCCGGAGTTCCCGCCGGTCGAAGGGTGGCACCAACGCGGCCTCCCTGAGTTCCATCCTCAGTGCCTCGGTGGGGCAGACTGAGACGCAGAGCCCGCATCCGATGCAGCGCAGGACATCCCGAACTACAATATCGTCCTTCATGATGAGGGCATCCATCTGGCACCTCTCCACGCAATCCCCACAGCCGATGCACTCCTCCTCCTCTACGTTCATGACGAAGCTGGAGCTGGCTCCCATGCTGGGCACGGCGGAGTTCTTGACGCTCTGAAGAATGAAGCAATGGCAATCACAGCAGTTGCAGATAAAGTCGATGTACTTGCTGATGTTGGTGGAGCAATGCACCAGGCCCGCGTCCTCGCAGCGATCGAGCACCTCGACGGCCTCCTCCTTCGAGACCAGCCTGCCAAAGCCACGCTCATCTATAAACTTAGCCTGAGGGCCGAAGATCAGACAGACCTCCTTCGGCTTGTCGCAGGGACGGCCGAGCAGCTCTCCATGATGGCGACAGTAGCATACGCTGACTGCTATGTAGTCGGCCATGGAGATGTATTCCGACACCCTGTCGTACGGATGGATCTCAATGCCGACGGGAATCTCCGCCTCCACCGAGATCACCCGGGCAAACGGGAAGGTAGGTAAAATCGCGCCGTTGGCTACCGCGCGTTCCGGGGCCACGTTGAAGTAGTCTTCGAACAGCCGCGCCAGCTTCTTGGTGCGGCCACTCACTTCCCCCTTCATGAACTGCATTTCAAAGATGCCGGGGAGAAGCGCCATCAGGCTATAGTATCTCGCCTCGCCCCGCTCGCGAGCGATAACCAGTCCCTTGTTGGCCATGCTTTCCAGGATGCGCTCCACCTCTTTGGGGTCGCCGGTGTCGATCTCCCGGGCAAGGGTCTCGGCGGTAGTGGGATTCAGGGGCATCTTCGCTGCCAGGTCCGCCTCCTCGGTGGTGAAAAGCTCCTGGACAAGTTCGAAGAACTCCGGGCACTTCAGGGCCGGCATCGCTCCCCCTCTCAAGGTTAGCGTCTCCGCCAGTTTTTCATAGATCGCTTCAGCCATGGTCTCCCTCCTTTCAAGTTTGCTATTCAACCTCGATATCTTTTAATCGAAGCTCTGTTCCACCTACGGTCTGGATATCTTCGCCCCGGCACTTGGGGCATATGTAGCGATACTCCTCCACGGTAAAGGTCTCTTCACACTGCCGGCACCTCCCCCGTATGGGGGTGATCTCCAGGTTGAGATAGGCCCCGCCGGCAATGGTGTTCTCCGCCAGCAGGCCGAAGTAGAAGGTGAACTGCAGAGGGACGATCCCCCTCAACTGGCCTGCCACTACGTTGACCCGGGTGATCCGCAGGGCACCTTCCTTCCCGGCCGCCGCTATGGCGATATCCAATATGCTCTGGGCGATGGACATCTCATGCACGTTTCAGGTTCCCGAACTTCCTCTGGTAGCGCTGGTTGAGCCAGGATATCCAGGCTTCGATGCCCCGACCGGTGGTGCAGGAAACATCCATCATCTCAAGGGCGGGATTGACCCTTTGCGCATTGGCCCTGGCCTCCTCCAGATTGAAATTGGTGTGTTCCAGCAGGTCAACCTTATTAATGAGCAGCAGCGCCGATTCGCGAAACATCAGCGGGTACTTGAGGGGCTTTTCATCTCCCTCGGTGACGCTGAGGATCATGACCTTAAAGTCCTCCCCCACGCGGAACTCGGCGGGGCAGACGAGGTTTCCCACGTTTTCGATCACCAGAATATCGATCCGGCTCAGGTCGAGGTGGGGCAGGGCGGAGGCGATCATATTGGCATCGAGATGACAGGCGGTGCCGGTGGTCAGTTGGACCACAGGAAGCTGGTACCTTTCCAGTCGCTCCGAATCGCGGGTGGTCTCGATGTCTCCGGCAATCACCCCGAGGCGGAGCTTGCCCCTGACGGCTTCGCCGGTCCTCTCCAGCAAGGTCGTCTTCCCCGCCCCCGGAGAGCTCATCAAGTTAATCACCAGGTTGCGGTGTTTTCCGAAGACCTCCTTATTGGCCGCCGCGATACGGTCGTTGGCCTCAAGGATGTCAGCCATCACGCTGATCTTCATTTGCTGCTCTAGTCTACCATCCCGGAAGACCCGGTGCAACACGACGAGGGCGCGTCCCCCGCCTTCATTCTCGCAGAAATATCCTGAAAGGTCAGATCGCCCGGTTGATAAGTTGGTGTCTACATGTTATTCTATCAGAAACAGAACATTCCTGGGCGGGTGCCCACCCTGCCTGCCTGACCTGCAGCATGGCAACGAGTCATGAAAATACTCCGAGGCGTGAAGGAACGAGGAGGCGAAATGATAGGCATCAAGTCGTATGGTGCCTACATCCCCCGGTACCGGATAGACCGTAACGTTATCTACTCCGCTATGGGATGGCTGAACCCTGCTATCTATATGGCCGGGGAGAAGGCGGTCGCCAACTGGGATGAGGATAGCATCAGCATGGCGGTGGCCGCAGCTATTGACTGTCTGAATGGAATGGAACGAGGGAAGATAGACGGCCTTTATCTGGCTACCACCACCCCGCCATATATGCTGAGGCAGAATTCAGGAATAGTAGCTGGAGCCCTTGACCTTCGATCCGAGATCAGAACGGCTGACTTCGCCGGCTCCACCAAATCCGGCACCAGTGGTCTCCTCTCTGCACTCGATGCCATAAAGGGGGGAGGGGCGGGCAACGTCCTGACATGTGCCTCTGATTGCCGGACGAGTAAACCTGGCAGCGCTCAAGAGCATCTTTACGGCGACGGTGCGGCGGCGCTCCTCCTGGGGAATGAGGGGGTGATCGCTACTCTTGAGGGACATTGTTCGGTTTCCTACGATTTCCCCGATCGCTGGAGAGCAAGCGATGAGAGATTTGAGCATGCCTGGGAAGACCGGTTCATCCGGGACGAGGGCTATGGCAGATTCATGATCGAAGCGATGTCCGGGCTGCTGAAGAAATACAACCTGACCATCAAGGATTTTGCCAAAGTGGTCTACCCCTGCCTCTACCCCAGGGAACATGCCGCTATCGCCAGGCGGTTGGGCGCTGAGCCGGGCCAGATTCAGGACTCGATGCTCCCCACGGTGGGTGATACGGGATCCGCCTCACCCTTGATGATGCTGGTGGCGGCTCTGGAAGAGGCCCGACCGGGGGATAAGATTCTGGTTGCCAGCTTCGGAAGCGGCAGCGATGCTCTATTCTTCCAGGTGACGGAGGGAATAGGCGAAGCCAGGGCCGGAAGGGCCGTTAAGAAGCACCTGGCTTCTAAGAAGGGGCTTCCCAGCTATGAGAGGTATCTCGCCTTCCGTAATATCATACCGATGGAAATGGGAATGCGCGGCGAGGAAACTGCTACCACTTCGATGTCTCTTTTGTTCAGAGACCGCAAAATGGTTTTGTCTCTTTGCGGCTCAAAATGTAAGCGTTGTGGCACACCCCAATACCCTTATCAGAGGGTCTGTGTCAACCCTGATTGTGGGTCCGTTGATGAGATGGAATACTACCGCTTCTCCGGCAAGAAGGGGACCCTGTTTACCTACACCGGTGATAACCTGGCCGCCAGCACTGATCCCCCGGCAATATACGGTTTGATAGATTTTGAGGGGGGAGGAAGATTCTGGTTTGACCTCACCGATTGTGACCTTGAGGCGGTGAAGGTGGACATGCCCGTGGAGATGACCTTCCGGCGGAAGTATATGGATGAAGCCCGGGGCGTTCACGGCTACTTCTGGAAGGCGACGCCGATTCGGGCTTAGCAGAGGGATTCTGGAAGCCACTGTGAGGGATACGACACATCTAAGGGAGGAAAAACATGGCAGAAGGTATAAAGGATAAGGTAGCTATCATAGGTATGGGATGCACCAAATTTGGAGAGTTGTGGGGTAAAGGTGCTGAAGACCTGATGATTGATGCATTCAAGGAGGCTATCGAGGATGCCGGCATAGAGAAGAAGGATATCCAGGCAGCCTGGTTTGGCACGCATTTTGAGGAGCATAGCGTGGGCAAGGGGGCTACGTCTCTAGCGATGACACTGAAGTTGCCATTCATCCCGGTAACCAGAACAGAGAACTTCTGTGCCACCGGGTCGGAAGCCTTGCGAGGTGCCGCCTACGCGGTAGCTGCAGGGGCCTACGACATCGCCCTGGCTCTAGGTGTGGAGAAACTCAAAGATACCGGGTATGGCGGCCTTCCCGGGGGGCAAAATCTCATGGGAACAAGATTCAGGCTTATCGGCCCCAATATGACCGCCCCGGGTGCTTTTGCCATGATGGCTACGAGATACCTTGCCCGATACCGTCTCAGCCCCGATGAGGGCAAGATGATGCTGGCCAGGGTATCGGCCAAGAGCCATCACAATGGTGTTTTGAACCCGAAGGCACACCTGCGCCGGGAGGTAACCGAGGAGCAGATAATGAATGCTCCCATCATTGCCTGGCCTTTGGGGCTATTCGACTGCTGCGGAGTTAGCGACGGTTCGGCGGCGGCTATCGTGACCAAGGCCGATATTGCCCGGAAATTCAGGCCGGACCCGGTGTATATCAAGGCGCTGCAGATTGCGGTGAGTTCAGGCGAGGAAATGATGTATTCCAATTGGGACGGGACTCATGTTGAGAGCGGCTATCGTGCCGGAATTAAAGCCTATGAGGAGGCGGGCGTGAAGAATCCGCGTCAAGAGATCAGCATGGCTGAGGTCCACGATTGCTTCTCTATCACTGAAGCAGTAACTATGGAGGATCTGCAATTCAGCCCCCGGGGAAGGGTGAAAGAGGACATTGCTGCCGGGCGTTTTGGCCTTGATGGCGAGCAACCTATCCAGACCGACGGTGGGCTGAAGTGCTTCGGCCACCCCATTGGCGCCTCCGGGCTGAGGATGATGTATGAGATGTATAAACAGTTACAAGGCAAAGCTGGGGAGAGGCAAGTGAAGAATCCCAGGTTTGGAGTGACCCATAATATGGGCGGATTTCCGGCCATGAATGTTGTCAGTATGTTCATCGTGGGGCTCTAGGATTTTAGATCAGGAGGTGCAGAATGGGAAAGCTCGATGGCAGAGTGGCCGCTTTTATCACCGGGCAGGTGCTGAACGTTTCCGGCGGGATATATATGTAGGGCGCAGACTGAGGAGGCAGAGGGAGTAATCAGAGATGGCAGAGGTAAAGGTAAGAGAAGGGGAAGAGCTTAATGGCCTGGGGGTAATTCTCAAGGAGACAATGGATAAGAACCTCCAGGACCCGCGGAAATATAGGGCGGTTGAGAAGTTAAACGCCAGTGTAGTTATCAGAGAGACCAGTAGCGGGGTAGCGGTTACACTTCATTTCAGACGGGGGGAGATAGAAATACAGAATGATGCCATCGAAAAGCCAACCGCCTATCAGGAAGCCGGATTTGAGAACCTGGCATATATTAGCTCCGGTCAGTTGAGCCCGACGTGGGCTTTACTCACCGGGAAGATGAGGATCAGAGGCAATCTCTTGACACTGCTAAGGATTTCAAAGATAATGGTACGTAACAGGTAAGTTTTTCCAAGAATTGTACTTGAGAGATTTAATAACGTAACTTTTGTACAAATAGTCGGGAAAACATCGAAAAAATGAAATTTCGCTGGGGTAGGTTTCCGGAGTGATTATATTGCCACGGCGTAACTATTCAGCCTGCTTGCATGTTGCTTGACATGGGCCTAAAATATATGGTAGGATGATTATACCATGAATCGAGCCCAGCTGGAGTTATTATCACAAGAAGAACTGATTGAAATCGTTCTGAGCCAATCAGCAGCAATGAAGCATGAAGACATCCTGGCGGTTTATGAGGCGGGTCCGGAGGCGGTGATCAAGCTCATCAACACCCTGACTGCAACCATTTTTGAACAGTCGGAGCAGATTACCGCACTCCAGGAGCGGGTAAAAGCTTTAGAAGAGCAGCTCAACAAAAATAGCCGTAACAGCAACAAACCCCCTTCGACAGATTTCCTAAAGCCCCAAGATAGGCGTCAAAAAAGCGGCAAGCAGGTTGGTGGGCAGAAAGGGCATCCTGGCCATACCTTAAAGATGGTAGACAACCCAGACCATACGATCGTCCATCGGGTATCCAGATGTAACAAATGTGACCGTTCTTTGGAAGAAATACCGGCCGCCGGTTATGAAAGGCGCCAGGTGTTTGATCTGCCGCCCGTTGAGGTGGAAATAGCGGAGCACCGGGCTGAGAGCAGGCTTTGCCCGCATTGTGGCTATCTCAACAAAGCTGCTTTCCCTGAAGGGATCCAGCAGCCGGTGCAATATGGGTCCCGTCTAAAAGCTATCGCCGTCTATTTGAGCCAGTATCAACTCCTGCCCTATGAACGCACCAGCGAGCTTTTCGCTGATCTTTTTGGCCATCAGTTGAGTCAGGCTACCCTGGTTAACGCAAACGAGGACTGTTACGAGATCCTGGAGCCTGTGGAGGAAAAGATCAAGCAACAGGTGATTGCTTCTCCCGTGGCCCATTTTGACGAAACTGGTATGCGCATCAACGGGAAAGGGGAATGGCTCCATGTGGCCAGCACAGAAACCCTGACCTGCTATGCCGCCCATTCCAAACGTGGGCAGGAAGCCACTAAGGCCATGGGGATCCTACCTGAGTTCCAGGGAACGGCAATTCACGATTCATGGAAGTCCTATTTCAAATACGACTGCGACCACGCTCTTTGCAATGCCCACCACCTGCGGGAGCTGACAGGCATCCTGGAGCAGGACAAACAAGAGTGGCCCAGAGAGATGATCGACCTGCTGCTTGAGATCAAAAAGGCCGTGGACAAAAGAAGAGCAATAGCCAAATTAGATCCAGCGCAGATCGAAATCTTCGAAGCAAGATATGATCACATCATCGAGAAAGGCGTGGCTGAAAATCCGTCTCCTATTTCTGGGGGTCAATCTGGGAAACGAGGCAGAAAGAAACAGAGCAAGGCGAAAAACCTGCTGGATCGCTTGAAGAAGTATCGTCGAGAGACATTGGCCTTTATGTACGATTTTAGCGTTCCGTTTGACAACAATCAGGCCGAAAGGGATATCCGGATGGTGAAAGTTCAACAGAAAATCTCAGGTACCTTTCGCAGTACTCAAGGAGCAGATATTTTCTGCCGCATCAGAGGCTACATCTCCACCATCAGAAAGAACTCCCTTTCTGTCATCGACGCTATTTAAGCTGCCTTCGAGGGGGGTCCTTTTATTCGGGCACGCGCAAGCCCTTGACAATGTTCTATTTTGCTTGGTAGAATAATAAGTAGGAGGCTGAATAGTTACGCCACGGCTTTACTCCGATGGCTGCAGTCACTGCGTCTGTAAACCCAAAGTATTTTGTTGTACATTGGTAGTATCTGAGGATTTTCCTCAACAAGGAGGTATACCAATGGACAGCATTACCAAACGCTACGGTCTTGCCAATTTCGATGATTTCTCCATCACCGGGTTCCTTGTCCCGACGGGGCACTATGCGCAGGAGATCGGACTTATTGACCTGTTTAAGGAGCATCTTAAGATCGATATGAAAACTGTCCATCACACACCAGTTGAGAAGGTCATTGAGCTATTTGTCTCTATGATCGCCGGGTGTCCGGATGTGAAAACCGTTAATAATCGTCTTGTGCCTGACAGACTGGCAGCAGCAGCCTGGTGCCAGAAACAGTTTGCCGATCAATCCCAGGTCAGTGAAGTTATTCATCGAATTACCCCGGAGAACTTGCTCCAGTTGGAAGAAATCTTCCATAAACTTCTTTCTCAGCAGGGCTTAGCCCGGCGACATCCGGTAAGTGAATGGCTTGTAGTAGATGTTGACATGACCGGCTTACCCGTAAGCCCCACGAGCAAAACTTACGAAGGAGCCACGTTCGGGTTTATGCAGAAAGAAACTGGAAAAGGGTACAAGCTCACCTGCGCCTACACCGGAGGGGAACTTGGTGAAGTACTCGGTGGTTTGTTTGATTCCGGGACTGCTCATTGTGCCACCAAGCTAATTGATCTCCTCCTGCTCGTCGAGAAGCGAGTGGGTTCTCCACCGCGTTCCCTGCATAAATACCGAGCTAGTATTGAGCAATCACTGACTGAAGCCGGAAACCTGGAACGCCGTAGTCAACGCCGCAGAGAAGAAGCCCGTCGGGCGCGCAAGTCCCAGCGCCAAGCGGTATTAGAGGGAAGGTCTCATAAGCTTGACACCCGAGCACAACTCCTCCGAGAGAAGGTAACTGATTCCCTCCAGATTGCTGACTCCTTTGATACTCTCCGTTCCTCTAATCCTTATCGAGCCATTCTCATTCGTGGAGATGCTGGCTTTGGCTCCATTGATAAGATCATGCTCCTTCTGGATTTAGGGTATGATTTCCTGCTTAAGGGGTATTCACCCCATACTGCCCGAAACCTGGCCCAAGGAATAGCTGAGAATGAGTGGATTCCATTTAATGGGGCTACTTCCGTCGCTGAACTTGGTGCCATCCGATTGCCCGAGTGCCGATATGCCGTCCGTACTGTCCTGGGACGAAGCAAGACTCCCAGGTGCAAATCTTACCAGTATTTCCATCTGGTC
>JALPXT010000059.1 GCA_023271485.1 Dehalococcoidia bacterium
CATTTGGGTGAAATGATTTACCTGTGGTTTCCAGAGGATCAACTTTCGCCATATCTCTTATCGCTAATCAATTCCACTTGTATATTATAAGCCAAGAATTTACCTTTGTCAACCCCCCGATTTTCGACTTCTGGAGACGCTTCTGGGCAATGAACCTGTTACAGGGGTAAGGCGTCTTATCGCTCCGTTTACGATTCCTTCTCGAACCAGTTCGAATCCTGCCTCACCGATGTAATCGCAGTCGCTGTCCCAGTAGAGGCGGCTGGAGAGTGCAATGTGGGGAAACGCAACGAAGCAGTCACCCCCAAATGGTGTTACCAGGTCGCGATACAACGGGTCACCGACGATGATATCGTACTGACGTTCACTTACCAAAGCACTCAGGGCATCCTCGCCGTTGAGATACACGTCAGCCTTTTCCATGAGCACCCCGTCCATGCTGAGAAATGACGCTACGGTTACATTGGCAATACCCATATCCATGCGCAGACAGTCACGGACGGCATTGCTCATGACCTGTTCACCGATGACGAGAGCATTATGGACACCGGCTACTGGCTCATCGGTATTCTGGGACACAGGTGGTTCGCCACCGAGACCAAGCGACGACCGAATATTATCAACAAAGCAACGGCTGGGGACACGTCCAAGAGGAAGACCCACCAGGTAAGGAATCCCATACTCGCACTCCATATACCGTGCTGCTTCAAGTCCAGCCCAGGACGTCACGACATTTAATCGAGCTTGTGCTGACTGCGCGATGTCATCAAGTGTGGAACCCATAGCCCAGCAGGAAACTACTCGGCACCCGGCACTGGTTATTAGCGAGACAAGTTTCTTGACCTGGTGCTTGTTCCCAAGGTCAAGCGGCGTTGCCCCGATGATGTTGACACCGGTCTCAATACTGATGGAAGCTGACTTCACGAAAAGACGGGCTAACTCCAGGAAGGTCAGGGATGCGCCCTTATCGTAGTAGCACGTGCCATTGACATCAAATGTAAGCACCGGAAGCCCTGTCCTTTGCGAGAGAATATGGGCAAGTGCCCGGTAATCTGTTCCGATAACCATTGGAGCAGGGCTGCCAACAATGGCAACGAAACGCCGTCCCAAAGCACGAACGGCGTTTTCGACTTTGTCGATCAGCTTCTCATCGTTTCCAAATATTGCATCGACTTCTCTCAATTCACCGGAAAAGACAGCGCTCGAGCTGCCGTACCAGCGTGGCTCGTCATAAGCGGTGAAATTGCCAGTACAGCCACTAGCATCATGGATTACCACAATTCCGCCTAACTCAAATAGGACTGAGCAGACCCCCGAATAGTCAGGGGCAAATGGAGGCAACACTTTATAGAGTCCTTTCATTTTGCACTCTCCTCATATCACCATACCAGAGGCATACATCTGTCCTCGGTGGTTCTGTGGGTTTTCAAGTGCCTGAAGCATCTCACGGAAGAGGGTCAGCGCTCCCCGATACCCGTATGGCTGACTGTCAAGAGTTAGTGGCACCGTTCTGGCACCTGAGCAGAAGTATCCCGCATCAAACCCCACTGCCAGGTCCACCGTCAGTTTCAGGTTGAGAAAGTCCACCATAGACGGGTGAACGTTGGTAAACACCTTGATATCGGGAGCATGATACTTGAGCCACTCGACATGCTGCATATCAAAATCAAGAATCAGGTCAGCGAAAATATACGGCACTCGAAAACCGTATTCGGTTAGGGCGCGGGCAAGCTCGAAGGGGCTTGCGTTCGTCGCTGAGCCTACTGCCACCCTCAGAGGTCCCATCCTGTCCTGATAGAACTTGATAGCCTCCTGTGTTTCCTCATGATACCGCTCTGTACGCAGCTTGACGCCGAGGAATTCTCCTATTGTCCGATAGGTCTGGGCAATCGTTTTGAGCCCATAGGCGACCGGCGCGAAACAGGATGGGATTCCAAGCCTCTCTTCCATTCGCCGCACTGCCAGGCGGCCACCTGGTTTAATAAGAAGGTTATGCGATGCCCGGCTCATCATCTGAAACTCCTCCAGGCTGGTGCAGGCGGCGATATGCCTCACTTCTCTCACTCCGGCAGCGGTCATCACTTCATAGAACTCGCTCTCGGCATCAATAGGTGCGAAGCTGCCGATGATGTTGATCGCACACTCCTTCTCTCTTGATGGCGGAAGAAAATCGTAGATGGTTTCCTGTACTGTAAGTTGCGGTGGGGTCTTGCCATCCATTTCAATAGGGAACATACGACAAATACGCACTGGTATTCTATACTTGGCCTCCAGTTCTTGAGCAAGCCCATCGTAGTCAGAGCCAAGCAGAGCATCGATGCAGGTAGCACCGATAAGCATCGCCTTCGGTCGCGGCTGAGATGCAGCCAGAATTTCAGCCGCTGCTTGAGGAATCCTTTCCATATGCTGTCCAGTGACGATATCCATCTCATCCAGGTGTAACAAGAAGAGACGTTTTTTGAAGCCAAGCTGGATACCGGCAATAGCAACATGGCGAGGACATCCGACGGGCGAGACGAACAGCAGTATAGACTCGGGAACAAGGAGCCCCACGCGCATAATGCCCCAACCTCCTGCACTGGGAGGGCAGTAATGAAGGCAATTAGGTGGTATCACTTTGCGTTGCCAGTGTGATGCGCCATTTCCCAGTTCACCAATGGACATATAGAACGCCTTGCTGTTCATGATTCCTTTCCGTCTCTGGCTACGCGGCGGGCTATGTCCAGGATGATCCGCGAAATCGGCAGTTCAGGGTCTCCCTGGACAACCGTCTTGTTCTGCTCTTCATACAGTTGGATGTTATTGTCGCGAGGAATGTCACCGATTATCTCGGCGTCAATCTCGCGGGCGAACCTCCGCACAATATTCTCCTCATCATTAATGCCGCGCCGGTTCAAGATCAGACCGCGCAACCGGGCGTAATTACGGTCGGCAAAGTTGTCGATGGCAGTCTTGATGTTGCGCGCGGCAAACAGGGACGTCTTTTCTCCGGAGGTCACGATAATGACCGCATCGGCGTAGCCCTCTCGGATGGGCATGGCAAACCCGCCGCAGACAACGTCGCCAAGCACATCGAAGAAGACAAAATCAGGGCGATACACCTCAAATGCATGCAGATCTTCAAGTGTGTTGAGGGTAGCAATGATGCCACGGCCGGCGCAGCCAAGCCCTGGGGTGGGCCCACCCGCCTCCACACTAAGAATGCCATTGGCCCCTTCAACTACAATATCTGCCAGCGAGGAACAAATACCATGTTCCTTGAGATATGTCATGACAGGGGTAACGGCTCGGCCGTTAGTGAGGTTGATTGTGGAATCGGCTTTAGGATCGCAGCCGATCTGCATCACTTTGTATCCCAGCATAGAGAGACCGACCGACAGCGAACTGGTAATCGTTGACTTCCCGATGCCCCCTTTGCCATAGATTGCGATCTTTTTCACAAGACATTCCTTAATTATGTTGATTCATAGAGCTACTGCTGGTGAGGGTCTTTCTAAGCGGAACAATGGCTTCTACGTTATTCCCTCCCTCTTCAAACGAGATCACCTTTACATCTATCTCAAACACCTCCCGCAAATTGCGTTCGGTGAGCATATCTTTGGTATTTCCCGCTAATCCACCTTTTCCGTTACCCATCAGCAACGCTTTGCCAGAGATCGACAAAGCGTGGTCGGGGTAGTGGGTGGTCATTATGATGGCCATTTTTTTCTCCTGGGCCAGCCTTTCCAATGTATTCAGGATAACCATTTGATTCCTGAAATCTAAATGAGATGTCGGCTCATCGAGTAGAAGCGCCCGAGGCTCTGCTGCCAGCGCCCTGGCGATTAGGACAAGCTGAGCCTGCCCACCGCTGATATTGGGATAGGGTCTGTCCATCAGATGGGATATGCCCACGGTTTCAATTGCTTCCTCCGCTATCTCGACATCTCTAGCTGAGGGAGAGGAAAATAGGGCCAAGTGTGGTGCCCTTCCCATGAGAACCATCTCCAGCACGGTATAGGGGAATGTAGAGTCACTAACCTGGGGAACATATCCCACTTCCTTACCGATGATGCTCCTTTTCAGTGAGCGCACGCTTTTACCTTCAATGCGTATCTCACCCTTTCCCACCTTGAACAAGGCATTTATGCACTTCAGCAAAGTGGTTTTGCCGCAACCATTTGGTCCCAGGATACTCAAGATTTGACCTTGCTCAATGGAAAACCCAATGCCATCAAATACATTGTCTGTCCCATTATAGCGGATCTTCCAGCCTTAAAGTTGTGCTACAGACTCAGGTTTGTATCTGGCCCATATCCTTTGGTGTAGCCACGAATATTGACGGGGTCTGCCTCTTGACATCGTGTGTATGATGTGTTATAATAATAGCCACGATGTATGTGGACACTGCTTATTCCGTCCAACGGGGTAAAAGATATCCCCGTCATCTCCTCCGGGAGTCCTTTCGGGAAAACGGAAAGGTCAAACATCGGACTTTGGCCAATCTCTCCCGTTGCTCTGACGAGGAGATCGCTGCCATTAAGCTTGCACTGAAACACAAGGGGAATCTTGCCAATCTGGGTAACATAAAGGAGATTAAGGCCGAACAGGGGATGCGCATCGGAGCGGTTTGCTCTTTAAAGGCGATCGCCGAGTGGATAGGTTTGGCCCAGGCACTTGGCCACCATCGACAGGGTCGGCTCGCTTTGTGGCAAGTGCTGGCCCGGCTCATTAATCAGGGGTCTCGTTTGAGTGCGGTGCGGCTGGCCGAAAGCCATGCAGCTTGTGACCTTTTGGGATTAGATGCCTTCAATGAGGACCATCTCTACAGCAATCTGGCATGGCTGTGGGAAGAACAAGAAACAATTGAAAAGCGATTGTTCCGGCAGCGCTACGGCGATGCAACCCCCCAGCTTTTTCTCTACGATGTCACCAGTTCTTATCTTGAGGGTGTTCAAAACGTTCTGGCTGCCTTTGGGTACAATCGAGATCGGAAGAAAGGCAAGATGCAACTGGTGATAGGGTTGCTTAGCGGGCCGGACGGCACGCCGGTGGCAGTGCGAGTATTTGAGGGGAATACCCGGGATACCCAGACCGTTGCGCAGCAGGTAGGTATCCTTGCAGGCACCTTTGGGGTTGAAAGGGTGACGGTGGTAGGTGATCGGGGGATGCTCAAGCAGACAGAGACCAAACTCCTTAACGAGTGTAGGTTTCACTACGTCACGGCGATCACCAAACCACAGATCAGGAAACTCCTCCGGGATGGGGTGTTTCAGATGGAGCTATTTGAGGAGAAGATATGTGAAGTGGAAATAGACGGGGTGCGATATGTCCTGCGGCGCAATCCTAAGCGGGTAGAAGAACTGGCCAAGAATCGGGAAAGCAAATTGAGCACAGTAAAAAAGCTCCTGGACAAGAAGAACTTCTATCTGGCGGAGCATCCTCGTGCTAAGATGGAAGTAGCCCAAAGGGATGTTGAACAAAGAGCCAGGCAACTGAAGGTTGATCAGTGGGTCAAGGTGGTAAGCAGTGCCCGTACCCTGGAGTTGGTGATTGATGAAGAAGTCAAAAAGGAAGTATCTGAATTGGATGGGTGCTATGTTATCCGAACAGACCTGCCCGGGGAGATAGCGACCGCCGAGCTTATTCACGATCGGTACAAAGATTTGGCCCAGGTTGAGCAAGCGTTTCGCACCTTCAAGACTGGTCATTTGGAGGTTCGGCCGACCTTTGTGCGAACGGAGGCGAGCACGAAAGGTCATGTATTCGTGGTAATGTTGGCCTACCTCCTCAAGCGGGAATTGGATCGATACTGGCATGACCTCGAGGTGACGGCGGCAGAGGGGATTGATGAACTGGGTTCCTTGCGAGGGACCATATTGACTATCGGGCAAGCCACCTGTCAGAAAGTACCTGACGCGGAAGGCTTAAGCAAGCGGTTACTTGATGCGGCTGACATCAAATTGCCGGAGGTATTGCCCTGCAGAAGGGTGCATGTAGCCACTCGGAAAAAGCTTGTTTCTGAGCGGAATTAGCTTCAATTCCCGGGAGCCGCCGAATGTAGGGGTCTGAAAATCAAATCTGGAAGATCCGTTATAGCTAAATCCGGCGTTTTCCACTTCGATTATCATGCCCATCTACCTCCTGTTCTTCTTAATAGATAAGCGAAAAATGGCGCACCGATAAGAGCGGTGAGTATGCTCAAAGGAATCTCCGCAGCGGTTGCCGCTCTGGCCACGTTATCGGTAATGAGGAGAAACATGGCTCCGAGAGAAATAGAGGCAGGCAATAGAACCTTGTGGTTAGGGCCGACCAGCATTCTTCCCACATGTGGGATTACCAGGCCAACCCATCCCACCATCCCAGTCATGGCAACCGCTGCGGCAGTTACAAATGTGGCGGCTACGATGATAATCCATCTCAACCACTGGGTATTTATGCCCAGCGATTGTGCCTCCTCTTCCCCTAAAGACAAAACATTAATCCGCCATCTCAGCAAAAGAAGTATTGAGCTTCCGATCACGATTAGCGGAGCCCCCCACAAGAGTTCTCTGTAGGAAGCACCGGCAAGACTTCCCATAAGCCAGAACACCATGGCAGGCAACTGCTCCTCGGGATCGGCAACATATTGCATCAGTCCAATCAATGCTGTAAAAAAAGCCCCAACTATCACCCCTGCCAACACGAGCATGAGGAGCGATGACCCCGTTTTAAGCTTGCTTATCATGTATGCCCCAATTACTGCCAGGATTCCAAACACGAAAGCCAGCAATGTAATGGCTATTGGTTCGCCAAACATCAGTATGCCCAGGCATGCCCCAAATCCGGTCCCGGCGGCTACGCCAAGGATACCCGGGCTCACCAGTGGGTTCCGAAAAAGCCCCTGGAATGATGCCCCGGCAATGGCCAGCCCCGCTCCCACCAGCATGGCCAGCAGCACTCGAGGAAGCCTTATCTGGAGGACCACCGTCTCTTCTATCCCTGTCCAGGTTGGCTCAATAGGGAAGACATGTGAGCCAAGAATACTAAATACTGTATCCAGAGATACTGGGAATCTTCCTATACCCAGCGAAGCAGCCAGAAGTATGATTGGCAATATCAATAGAACAAATGGGGTTATCCCAACCGTCTTTTTTTGAATCGCTACTTGAGCCATCACACTTTGCATATTCATACCCTCCTCTTGAGAGGCGAATATCCCTGCCGAGAAAGGCCTCCCAGGGGGCACTCTTGATGCCCCCTGGCAAGGCCACATGTTCACCACGCTGCCATACTTCAAGCCGCGGCACTTAACTCAATTCGCATAATTCGCATCGTAATGCAATATCGTCCTGATTTCCTCATCGGTCAACTCGTACTCGAAAAACTCCCGGTAGAACTCTCTGACAATCTGCTGCATATCCAGATCGGCAAATACCTCCGGGAAATATTTTTGCGCCGCCCATTTGAACAGAAGCGCCCGCTCAGCATTTGGTGGCTCCCATCTGTAGACCCCCTCAGGAATCTTATAGACTCGTCCGTTTATAACTGCGTCTATATGACTCCAGTCCTGACCAGGGATCCTATTCTCCAATATATCCTGCGGCATGATATCAGTGAAGTTACTGATAAAGATCACCTCCGGATTCCATTCCAATATTTGTTCCTTGTCAACATTTTTCCGGCCGGAAAGGTCTCTTGCCACATTTATTCCTCCGCTCTCCTCGATCCAGAAGTTATGATGGAAATCTCCCCCAACCGTTTTTACCAGCCCATTCTCAAGCCTGAACAGTAGAAGTGTCCTGGGGCGATCTGCTTGCTCGATTTCCGCAACCCTGGTCATTATCTCTGATATTATCTCCCGCTGCATCCCGGCTAATTCCGCTGCGCGTTCCTCCTTGCCGAACAGCTCGCCCACAATCCTGAGCCATTCTTCAAAATTATCCTGCGAATGTCCTGTTCGAACCTCTATAACAATTACAGGTAGACCTGCCCTCTCCATCGCCTCCACAGACTCAGGGACATGGCTCCATTGGAGTACGACATCGGGATTGAGTTTAAGAAGTTCCTCCAAACTAACCTCCCATCCCGTAGTCACAAAACCTATCTCTGCTTTTAGCATCTCCGGTGCCATTTTGGCTAATATGCTCCTTTCTACGGCAACCATTGCAATGGGATGCATCCCTACTACGCTTTCTCCGCTGCCGACTATCGAATATATAATCGAGGGAAGCGGCTTTGGCAGCGCTACCAGCCTTTCTATCTGTTTTGGCACTTCCACCTCTATTCCCCGCTGGTCCACTATTATTCGAGTTTCCGCAATGGGAGTCGGGTCGACTTCTGGAGCCTGCACCGGGCACCCGGCCGCCATCGTCAGCATCACAATCAGCGCCAGTGCCATCGGGATTGTTTTCGCTATTCTGTTTTTCAT
>JALPXT010000006.1 GCA_023271485.1 Dehalococcoidia bacterium
TCACACAGAATGCTATTCTTAGCGGTTCAGCAATACCTCCCCTTTTAATATAGCGCTCGCCCCGCCACACCTGCTTGCCCGGCCGTGGCTCCTCCATCTCACCACACTCCCTGGCTATCTCCAGCCACTCCTCTGGCGTCTCCCGACGCAGGTTGCGCTTGATGATATAGTGGGCTTTCTCCTCTCGGCATACCTTGATGTTGCCCAGACTATCATTGCCTGAGTCCATGCGCACCAAAAAGGTCGTCTCGCTCATCACACGGGCATACCGCAGCGTCCGCCTCAGAAAAGCCTCTGTCCCTTTCTGGCTATGGTCACTTCCTGGGCGTAATTCCAGGTTCGCCAGGTACCCCTCTTCCCCCACATAGCCAAAGATGGGGGCGAAGCCATCCACTTTCTTGTAAGTCCAGCTTACACCTTCCTTCTTCGTCTTAGAATTGTCGAACGGGCTCACGTCGATGTCTACCGCTACCAAGTTACCGTGGCAGGGGGTGATCACCGGGGCAAGCCGTCCTACTACCCCAGCAGATTCCTCCAGAATGATGTCATTGAAGGCACCCCTGGCGCTGTCCAATCGCTGCCTGAGGGTCGGGCTGGATGGCACCGAATCCAAGCCCAGAGACTGAGCGAAGAAGGGGTCCTTACGGAAGGGCTCAATGGCATCGAAATCGGGCTTGCCCACACCAATAAGCCCAATCATGGCTGTAGCCACCTCACCGTGGCTGATCTCTGGAAATGGATGTTCTGGCAGCACCACCGCATCTAATCGCTCCCGAATATTAGTCCTGTCCAATATCGCCCCTACTAGAGCGAGTCCTGAATGGCTGGAAAGTTGTTCATTACCCTGCACTATCTCAAAACGCATTTTCACCTCCAGGGTGAAAGTCTTCAACGACTTCCACAGATTCAAGTATAACACGTCTCAGATACGAAACACAAGGGAAAGTGAAGCCTGGCTTCACGGATTCAGGGTAAAGCTTTGTACCCCACGCCTAAGGGTATTGACTACGCACATACGAAAATGCGACCTTGGCCAGTCAAAGTCTGGAAGGCAGTTGGAAAACCAACTAGAGACATAGTAATCACGATTATCTCACTCGTTGCTGTAGCCATAATTACCTATTTTCTCACTAAGTATGTTTTGGAATGACAAATGGCCTCTGAGGCAGATTTTTGGTTAGTGCAGCGAAAGACTATCGCAATTCATTATTTCGCGACTCTCAGCTGGAGCAGCATGTCTTGTAAAGACCCGTCTCCGTCAGCCCGACACGGCTTAGAAGGGAGGTTGCTGTTCATTATTGCTCGCACGGCAACAATCTGACGGATTGTTTGATCCGCAATGAGCCGGGGCTTATGTTGCCTTGTCTCATCTCACATCCGGTAACATTATTCTTGAATCAATAATACCACCTCCGGTGACCAAAATCATAAGTCAATTCGGCTCTTGACAGTCCCAAGGCAAAGGGTATAATCTTTACATGGGTCGAGGCAGTCAAGAGTAGCGGGTGTCATTCGACAGTATTACAATGCTATTGAAAGCGAGGATAAAAAGAAACGGCCCTTCCGGAAGGAAGGACCGTCGGACCAGGGATACTATCCCTGGCGATGTCATTTACAGTATACTACAATATGGAACCTATTGTCAAGAGGAGTTACCAACACATTGCCACAACGCGTAATCGCCTATGTTGATGGCTTCAACCTGTATTATGGTCTGAAAGATAAGGGCTGGCGGCGATACTATTGGTTGAATATTCCGTTGTTGGCACAAAACATTTTGAAACCAGGCCAGGAGTTAATTGCAACCAAGTATTTCACCGCAAGAGTCTCGTCGCCGCCGGAAAAGCAGAAACGACAATCAACCTTCCTCGAGGCTCTGGAAACTCTCACCGGCATAGAGATGTTCTACGGACATTACCAGCTCAACCCACGCAGGTGTCACAAATGCGGGTATGAAGACCAGGAGCCTAAAGAGAAGATGACGGATGTAAACATCGCCGTCGAACTGCTCAGGGACGCCTATGACGATAAGTACGATGTTGCTCTCCTGATCTCGGCAGATAGCGACCTGGTGCCTCCGAGTAAGGCGGTGACGGAGTTGTTTCCTCACAAACGGATCGTCGCTGCCTTTCCTCCCAATCGGTATTCTTTCGCATTGGATGAAGTTGCTCACGCCAGCTTCCATATTGGGCGTGGAATTATCGCCAGGAGCCTTCTGCTCGAGGAAATCGTGAAAACGGACGGGGCTATCCTTCGACGTCCGGATTCGTGGAGATAACCCAGCAAGCAAATATGAGGGACAATCTGTAAATTCAAGAAGCAAGTTCGATAGCGGGGGGTGATTCACATGGCGAAGAAGAAACCAATCGAGCAATACGATCATCGGGACAAGGAGCGCATCAACAACCCGCCCGTTGGTTTGGTAACGCTGGAAACCGATAGGGAGACCGGCAAAAAGACCTATGCCTATGACCCCCACCTTGACCCTCAGCTGGTCTGGGCGGGCAAGGCCGAGCATACCTCTTTTGAAGTCCCAACTGTTTCCCTCCACGTACATGAGCGTATTGACCCGCGCACTATCATCGAAGCAGTGCGCAAGCGTAACGGCGCTAGCTACGAACAGACTTCTTTCTTTCACCTCATGGAGGAGAACCCGCCGCTGCGTGAAGCCATCGAGTTCTATAAGCACAGGCACAATTGGTCAAACCGGCTGATTGCCGGGGATTCCCTGCTGGTGATGAACTCGCTTATTGAAAAGGAAGGCATGGCCGGGCAGGTGCAGATGATCTACATTGACCCGCCCTACGGCATCAGGTATGGCTCCAACTTCCAGCCGTTTGTTAATAAGCGGGATGTTAAGGACGGCAAGGATGAGGATTTAACGGCTGAGCCGGAGATGATAAAGGCATTCCGTGACACTTGGGAGCTGGGGATTCACTCTTATCTAACCTATCTACGCGATAGGTTGCTATTGGCAAGGGAGCTTCTTACTGAAAGCGGAAGCATCTTCGTTCAGATAAGTGATGAGAATGTGCATCGGGTAAGGTGTTTGATGGATGAGGTGTTTGCGACGAAGAACTTCGTTTCATTGATTCTTTACCGACGTGCAGGATTTCAAACCAGTGCGACGATTCCTGGGACATTTGACTATATTCTTTGGTACGCTAAGTCGTATGATATCGTCAAATTCCATCCCCTTTATGTTCAGGTTTCAGAAGAGGATTGGTTCAAGGGGCAACAACGTTGGTATGAATTGCCAAATGGAAAGAGGGAAAAATGGCGGGAAGATGCAAAACTCCCTCCAAGTGCCAAACTATTCAGTCACCGCGCAGCATATTCGGCATCAGGAAGCGAAATAAGCCGATTCCCTGTAGAATCTGATGGTGTTAACTATGTCCCACCAACCAATCGGGGTTGGTCAACCAATAAAGAAGGTTTCAGGAACCTCAAAGTGGCAAAGCGTCTGATGGGAATTGGCTCCTCTCTTCGCTACCTTCCGTTCTATGATGATTTCCCCTACGGAGTACTGACTAATGGATGGTTTGACACTGTAACCAGTGGCTTTGGGGAAAGAAAAATGTATGTTGTTCAAACCGCCTCGATGATTATCCAGCGATGTCTCCTCATGACCACCGACCCCGGTGATCTCGTCCTCGATATTACCTGCGGCTCCGGCACCACCGCCCACGTTGCCGAGCGGTGGGGGCGGCGCTGGGTTACCTGTGATACCTCCCGTGTGGCCCTTACCCTGGCCAAGCAGCGGCTGATGACGGCCTCATATGACTACTATGAACTGGCTCATCCGGAAGAGGGTGTCAGCAGCGGCTTTAAGTACAAGACTGTTCCTCATATTACCCTTAAATCCATTGCCAATAACGAACCGCCTGCTCAGGAGACCCTCTATGACCAGCCTTTTGTGGATAATTCTAAATCCAGAGTGAGCGGGCCGTTCACTGTTGAAGCAGTGCCGGCACCGGTCGTCAAACCACTTACAGAGATTGCAGAGGAAGCTCTCACGGATGATGAGTCCATTAGCCGCTCCGGCGAGACGCTTCGTCAGGCAGAGTGGAGGGATGAGCTCTTGAAGACAGGAATCAGGGGTAAGAGAGGGCAATATATCATATTCTCACGGGTAGAGCCACTCCCGGGCACTCGCTGGCTGCATGCTGATGCAGAAACCAAGCCGAATGACAGGGGTGCGGATTCCGTTCGTGAGACACGGGCAATATATGAAGAACCTCAGAGGGTTGTTATCTCATTCGGCCCGGAGCATGCCCCATTGGAGCAGCGGCAGGTGGCACTGGCGATTGAAGAAGCACAATTGCTTGTTCCGAAGCCCAAAATAATCCTATTTGCCGCCTTTCAATTCGATCCGGAGGCCGCCAAGGACATCGACGGGACGGACTGGCCCGGCGTCACCCTGCTCAAGGCACAGATGAACGCTGATTTGTTCACCGAAGACCTCAAAAGGAAACGAGTCAGCAACGAGAGTTTCTGGCTCATCGGTCAGCCCGATGTGAGGCTGGAAAGGATTAGCGAGGGTAAGGACAAAGGTAAATATCAAGTAGAAGTCCTTGGTTTTGATTATTACAACACCAAGACTGGCTCCATTGAGTCTGGAGTCACTGCCAACATTGCCATATGGCTGCTGGACACTGACTATGACGGCAGAAGCCTGTTTCCCAGGCAGGTTTTCTTTCCCATGGCTGCTGAAAAGGAAGGCTGGTCTCGGCTGGCCCGGAACCTCAAGGCCGAGATAGATGAGGAACTGATCGAAGCCTATCGGGGAACGGTTTCCCTGCCCTTCGATCCGGGGGAAAATCGCCGCGTTGTCGTAAAAATAGTGGATGACCGTGGTATTGAGAGCCTCAAGATTATAGAGGTGGAATGATGGGACAAACAACGATAGATAAGCTCATCATCAATTCCCCCTATGAAGAACCGAAGCAATACTGGAGCTATGATCGCGAGACCCGTCTATTCTCCCGTGAAGACGGTCGGCGTCCTGCCGGATATATAGTTGCCACAGAAGGATCAAAGGCGTTTGATGACCCCGGACGGTTTATTGAAATACCACTGGTCAACCGGATTCGACCTCGCATCAAGGCCTGGCGCGAGCATTCCACCCATCCCTATGCCGGTGTTACCGGCATCACCAGGAGGTTGCTGGAACACTGGTACAATCCCGAAGAGCGGGACTATCGGCGTGTGTTTTTGTGTCAACTGGAAGCTATGGAGACGCTCATCTGGCTCACCGAAGCGCCCCAGTCGGAGAAGGTCGGTATCGAAGTGCTCTCGGACGGCGGCCCATTTCATCGTCTCTGTTCCAAGATGGCTACCGGTTCGGGCAAGACCATTGTCATGGCGATGCTCATCGCCTGGCAAGTATTGAACAAGATCACCTATCCGCAGGATACTCGGTTCTCCAAACATATCTTCGTCGTCGCGCCCGGACTTACGGTGAAGAGCCGCCTGGGGGTGCTTATTCCGCCCGCCCTCGGAAACTACTATGAGGAATTCAATATCATCCCTCCGGGACTTATCGAGAAACTGCGCCAGGGTAAGATCATGATTCGCAACTGGCACGCCCTTAACTGGGAAACCGAGGATCAAGTTGCCCGGAAGAGAAATGTGGACAAGCGAGGGGCAAAGAGTAACGAGGCTTATGTCCGCGAGGTGCTGGGGGAGATGGCTAACGCTCATAATATCTTGGTAATCAATGATGAGTCACACCATGCTTGGCGCATACCGGCGGAGTCTAAAGTCAAAGGGTTGAAAAAGGAGGATATAGAGGAAGCGACCAAGTGGATCGGCGGCTTGGACAGAATCCATGAAGCTCGTGGCATTCTTGCCTGCTATGATTTCTCGGCCACGCCCTTTGCTCCCTCCGGCAAACAGGTCTATGAGGAGGCGTTATTCCCCTGGATAGTCAGTGATTTCGGCCTGAACGATGCTATAGAATCCGGCCTGGTCAAAACGCCCCGCGTGGTAATACGTGATGACGGTAGACTGGGCAAGGATTATAAGTCACGACTATACCATATTTATAACGACCCGGAGGTCAAGGATGACATCACCCGGAAAGCTGAAGAGCAGGAACCGCTCCCTGATCTGGTCACCAATGGGTACTATCTGCTGGGGAAAGACTGGCGGGAGACGGCCAAAGATTGGCAGGAAGCCAGACACGAAACGCCTCCGGTGATGATTACCGTCGTCAATCGAGTCGAGACTGCGGCAAGGGTAAAATATGCTTTTGAACACAGGAAGATTCGCATCGATGAACTATGTGTTCCCGAACGGATATTACACATCGACTCTAAGGTTCTGGAAATGGCCGAATCACGCGAAGAGGAAACTGCAGTAGAAGTCCGTGGCGGGGAGGGTGAAGAGAAAGACGAGCCTACTCGGAAACCTTCTAAGCAGGAGGCTGCTGAACTGCTGCGAAAAAAGGTCGATACCGTTGGGCAGATGGGAAAGCCTGGCGAGCAAATTCAAAAGGTGATTTCTGTGGGTATGCTCTCCGAGGGATGGGATGCCAAAACAGTTACTCACATTATGGGCCTGCGTGCTTTTTCCAGCCAGTTATTGTGTGAGCAGGTCGTTGGGCGGGGGCTGCGCAGGACATCCTATGAAGTCAATCCCGAAACCGGTCTCTTTGACCCTGAGTACGTGAATATCTTCGGGGTTCCCTTTACCTTCCTGCCACACGAATTACACGATGGCCCGCCGCCGCCACCGCCGACCCCAAAAACTCGGATAGAGCCTGTCATCGAAAAGCAGCGATATGAGATACGCTGGCCGAACATCATCCGCATCGAACATACCTATCGCCCAAGATTGACACTCGATATGAGCCGGGTAAAGACCCTGACCCTGGATGCTTATGATGCGGCAATGCTGGCCGAGCTGGCTCCGATTGTCGATGGCAAGCCGGACATCACCAAGATTTCACAGATTGACCTTGAAGAATTCGGCAAGCAACTCAGGATGCAGCGAATCATCTTCGAAACAGCCAGGGATATATTCGACCAGATGAAACCTACCTGGCCCGGTAACAAGGATTCTCTGTTGGCCCAAGTGATCCGACTGGTGGAGCAGTTCCTTCGATCCAAAGAAATCCGTATAAATCCGCCCCTGTTTTATTCTGACGAACTAAAGCGGCGCATCTTGATTATACTTAACATGAACAAGGTGGTGCAGCATATTTGGGAGGCCATCCGTTTTGAGAATACGGAAGCTATTGCCCCCGTCTTTGATAGAGATAACCCTATCCGTTCAACCGGCGATATGAGAACTTGGTACACCGGCAGACCCTGCGAATATGTCAAACGGTCTCATATCAACCTCTGTACCTTCGATAGCACCTGGGAAGCCAGTGAGGCTTTCGAACTTGATCGCAATGCTAATATGGAGGCATGGGTCAAGAACGAGCACCTCGGCTTTGAGGTTCTCTATATCTTCAGAGGGGTGGTTCTGAAATACCGACCGGATTTCATCATCCGGCTAAAAGATGGTAGCCACCTCGTTCTGGAAACAAAGGGACAGGATACTCAGAAGGATGTAACGAAGAGAGAGTTCCTGGATGAATGGGTAAGGGCAATCAACGAACACGGTGGATTCGGTAAGTGGCAGTGGGCGGTATCCACACACCCCTCCGATGTTGCGGGTATTCTGCAAGAGGCTTCGAAAGAGTAGAGCAAGAACCAGTCATTGAACTGCTTGAACCAATCCTCGTTATCATTAAACGAGGTGACTATCTCACTAACCCCACCAGGCAAACCGGAGTCAAAGAATACGAACGCCGGATTGACCAAATGGTGTATGACCTATACGGCCTCACGCCGGAGCAGATTTCACTGGTGGGGGACTTGAATAGTAAACCCACTGATGCTAGGTAAATCTCCTTTGCCCTCCTCCACATCATATCGAACAAAATAGCGGATTGTTTTATTGTTTGGCCGTGTAATGTCCTCTTTGAGCTCTTTGACAAAGCATTTCGAATTTGGCGCTCTTATCGGAGTAATCACTTACTACTTCTGCCAGCCGGTTTTCCATGGAATGATATTGACTCGGCCCAGCCGTATCAGTATAGTAAGACACTATCTTTGCACTTTATATCTAGCAGTAACCCGCTGAGAGGGGCAAAACCGTATCTGGCTGAGGGAAAAGTGCAAACATAGTGTTAGATCCGTTATAATACAAATCAGCAGTATAGAATCAACTCCAGAGATAGGCGTGGAGGTATTATGGTTTCTCCAGAACATTCCAAGAATAGGAAGCTGCGGAGCTGGGTTCAGGAAATGGCCGGCCTTTGCAAGCCGGACAGCGTGTACTGGTGCGATGGTTCGTAAAAAGAATATGACGAGTTGTGTAATCTGCTGGCGAATTCTCAAACTTTTATCAGGTCGATTGCTTCGGTTATGGCGAGAGATGAAGGCTGGCTTGCCGAGCACATGCTTATTCTAGGGGTAGAATCGCCTCAGGGAGAGAAGACCTATGTGGCCGCTGCCTTTCCCAGCGCCTGCGGCAAGACCAATTTTGCCATGCTGGTTCCACCGGACTCCTTTGAGGGCTGGAAGGTCACAACCGTAGGTGACGATATCGCTTGGATCAAGCCTGGGGAAGACGGTAGCCTCTATGCGATAAATCCAGAGAGTGGCTTTTTTGGGGTAGCTCCGGGAACTTCGGTGCAATTGAATCCAAACGCCATGGCTGCACTCAGTGAGAACGCTATTTTTACCAACTGGAATTACGGGGTTTATATGGCGGCCACTATGGGTTCGGAGACCGCCACGAATTTTCAGCGTCAACTGGTTTCGCCAGGACGAAGACGGCAGATTTCTGTGGCCTGGATTTGGAGAAAATATGCGGGTCTTGAAATGGATTGTCGATCGTGCCAATGGCCGTGCCGTTGGGGTTGAAAGTCCCCAGGGATGGATGCCGCGCTACGAGGATATCGAATGGCAAGGCTTGAACAACTTCGAACCTGAAGCGTTTAAGGAACTGATGTCGGTGGATCGCAACAAATGGATGAATGAAATCCTGTCTCATGACGAGTTATTTATCAAACTCTACGATCGGCTGCCTAAGGAACTCATATTCGTCCGTGAATTGACCCTCTCCAGCCTGTGGCGATCTCCAGAGCACTGGGAAATCTGAGAATGCTGGTTAATGTGCCGGGCAGATGGGACGAGTGTCGATCTCCATAATGCTCTTGTCTTTCTTATCCCGCAGGTATTTGATATACTGTATCTGGGCCACTGCCAGCATTCCTGTCCTGCTTGCTGTTATCGGTTCTCAACAGACCTGTCCTCGCGAATGCGGGGAAGGGTACTATGTAAACATGCTGCCATCGCTTATTATCAAGGATAAAGAAATCCCCTGTCCTATCATTCAGGGTGGAATGGGCGTGGGGGTGTCATTGTATCCGCTTGCAAGAGCAGTTACAAGAGAGGGCGGGCTTGGTGTTGTATCAAGCGCCTGTCTGGATAGGCTTGTATCAGAAAGAAAAGGAAAGAGAATCAATATTTATGATGCTGTATATGAAGAAATTTCACTTGCAAAAGCATTGGGCGGTCCTGTTGGCATCAATATCATGGTTGCTCTTGTCAAGAGTTATGCAGATTCCGTAAGAGCAGCTATTGACGCGGGAGTAGATGCCATTATCTCTGGAGCAGGATTGCCGCTAAACCTCCCGGCAATTCAGAAACCGAAAGACACGGCATTGATACCTATTGTGTCATCCGCAAGGGCGCTGAAGATAATATGCGAAAAGTGGGGTAGATTTGGATACAGGCCGGATGCTGCCGTGCTTGAGGGGCCTTTGGCCGGGGGGCATCTTGGATTTAAATTTGACCAAATAGGTCTTGAATCCAATCAACTGGAGAACCTTTTGCCTCTAGTTAAGGAGGTAGCGGAAAAATATGGTGACTTTCCTGTTATTGTTGCGGGCGGGATTTATACACATGAAGACATGGTAAGGTTTTTGGCCATGGGGGCTGATGGTGTCCAGATGGGAACAAGATTTCTGGCAACTGAAGAAAGCAGTGCCAATCCTGGATATAAACTTGCTGTTGTCGGATGCACAGAAAAAGATATTGTAATTGCTGATCCAGACAAAAATCCTCCGGGATCTCCGTGCAAACTGCCGTTTAGGGTGATAAGGCAATCAGCGATGTTTCAGAATTGCCGATTCCGCAAACCTAAATGCAGTGAAGGTTATGTCCTGCTTAGAGATAAAGAAGGCAAATTCACCCGTTGTCTTGCGAGGGAGAGTAACGAGGACTGCTTTTGCATATGCAACGGTCTTTTGAGTTCTGCTGGATACAACACAGAAAAGGAAATGCCCCTTTGGACTGTTGGCACCAATGCTTACAGGGTTAATGAGATACTTCCTGTTAAGGTTCTAATGGACGAGTTAAGAGGCTAGTTCGAAGCATTCCTGCAGCCAAACCTGCGTATCGTCTTCTGCGCGAACCGGAAGGTGGCAAATGAGTGGACGCGGCACTATTTTGCTTCCGTATGGGACCTGACGCAGGGGATGGGCGAGTGAGGGTCACGTAGAACTATGACTGATATTCCTTTGCCACCGGGAAATAATATCTGAGGCAAATGAGGCAGTTGACCGATTCTTGAGCTATCATCGATTTAACTGAAGGGCGATGACTATTGCTCACTTGCCCAGATGGGACTAAGAACCACCCATTGCTCAGGACAACTTCTGATATACTTCTCCATGACCTTAACAATCTGCTCCATGTTTTTCTCCCTAGCCGCATTTCCAGCGGGGATAACATCGATGGCCGGCTCAAAATATACATCATACCGGCCATCCCCTCGGCGCAGGTTGAAGGCAGGTACAACAGCCGCTTCTGTCCGCATTGCGGTATGCACAGCAGCCCAGGGCATGAGAGTCTCTTCAGAAAAGAAATCCAACTTTAATCCATTCTTTGCAATATTACGGTCGGAAACGAGCAATACCGCTTCACCACGACGGAGAGACTGTCTGAGCACCTCCAACACACCTGAGTGAGCAGGAAGGAAAGCTACACCATTGGTCTCCCTCAGGGCGGTGATATAATTAAGCAAAGGCGGTGGTTGCAGGGGTTCAACCAGAACTGTTGTTTTTATCGAGCGTATCGCTAATATCTGCGCAGCTATATCAAAACTGCCCAGATGTGCCGTGACCAGGATAACCCCCTTACCCTTCTCCATGGCATCCTCCAGATTGTGCCAGCCGTGGACTGTTATGCAACTCTCTATGTCATGGAGTTTCATGTGCGGTATCTTGATAAGGTCAAAATAGTTCTTAGCCACATTCCTTAACACACCTCGCACATGCTGTCTTAGCGTAGCATCATCTGTTTCCGATCCCAGGACATGCCTCATGTTGTCTGTAATTGCGGCCCTCAGCGCTGGGGACAGCATGTAAACGGTATCTGCGATTAAACACGCGATTAAATAGCCGACTTTCTTTGGTAAGTAGGACACGGTGAATCCTGCAATCCTAAACGCATAGTATTTCCACATTCGATTATACCTCTCTGCAGCAATATTACCACCACTGAATACCGCCACTTCCAATTATAAAGGTTCCAGATAGAATAGGGAAGTCTCCGATTTGAATCATCTAACTTGGGCGAGCCGGGGGCAAGGAGAGGCTCACAGATTAAGGTTCGAATGGACGAGTTAAAAGGCTAGTTCGAAGCATAGGACACAACTGCTTTAGGGGGTTTCAGGGGGAGAATCCCCCTGATGATTTTGGTGGAGCTGGGGGGACTCGAACCCCCGACCTTTTGACTGCCAGTCAAACGCTCTCCCAATTGAGCTACAGCCCCATCGATTGAGTTTCGAGTTCTGAGTATCGAGTTCCGAGGACATCCGAACTCGAACCTCCAAACTCAGAACTCAGAACTGAGTCCTGAATACTGACAACTTGCTCCCATGCTGCCGGAGAAAACCAGGTATTTTTGCCATTCCGGGGGAGCGCGGAAGGGATAAACGACATAATGGCCGGCCGGTGGTGGCTGGAATGGCTTTCTCAACAGCTTCATCCCCGCTTCCCTGGGGGTACGACCCGCTTTGCGTTGATTGCAGGTCTTGCAGGCGGTGACCACGTTGTCCCATGTGTGCTCTCCGTCCATGTGCCGCGGAAGGACATGGTCCAAAGTTACCTCGCGGGTCTGCCGGCCACAGTATTGGCAGGTATACTGATCACGGATGAAAACCATTCGCCGTGTCAGCTTTGCCTGTGGGCGCGGCCGTTTGATCATATGAGCCAGACGAACAACCGAGGGGGATATCATCGAGAAGGACGGACTTCGAATCACACTCGAATTGTTTTCGATCACTTCGGCCTTGTCCTGGAGGATCAATACGATAGCGCGCCTGACCCGGCAGACATTGAGGGGCTCGAAGTTCTGGTTGAGAATCAACACGGGGTAATTTAACATCGCAGTTGCCTTAAACCAATTGACTCAACCGGGACATTACCTCTTGCGATATTGTTTTCTCTTACGGGCCCGCCTTAATCCGGGCTTCTGCCGCTCCTTGATCCGGGAGTCCCTGGTGAGAAGCCCCTGGCCGCGAAGCACAGCCCTGAGATCCTCGTCCACTTTGAGCAGGGCACGGCTGATGCCATGTCTTATCGCTCCGACCTGACCGGAGGTTCCCCCGCCACTCACCTTCGCCAGAATATCGAATTTCCCCAGAGTATCTGTCACCGCGAGCGGTTGCAAGACCGTATCTCTGAAAGACCCTGCCCCGTAAGTCTTCTCGAAGGGCTTATCATTGACGGTGATGATTCCAGTGCCCGGATAGAGCCTCACACGGGCTACGGCGCATTTTCTACGCCCGGTACCGTAAGAATATGATGACTGTTTGTCCAAACTAACCCTCCTCAGCCTCGCGTCTCGTTCTTATCTGGGCATGATGGGGATGTGTTGGCCCTTCATAGACCTTCAGCTTCCTGAACATCGCCCGCCCCAGCGGATTCTTGGGCAACATACCTCTCACGGCATGCTCGATAACCCTTGTGGGGTGTGCATCCATTAGCTTCTCGAAGGTTATCGACTTGATACCTCCGGGATAGCCCGTATGCCTCCAATAGGTCTTCTGGCTGGATTTATTCCCGGTCACCCGCACCTTCCCGGCATTGACCACGATAACGTAATCGCCGGTATCAAGATGGGGGGCATACATCGGTTTATGCTTTCCTCTGAGCAGGTGAGCAACCTCGGTGGCCAAACGGCCCAGGGTTCTCCCGGAGGCATCGATTACGTGCCAGTCTCGCTTGATATCTGAAGCCTTAGTGCTATATGTTTTCATAATCAGTAAATCCAATGTCAGAATAGTTGACCCTCATTAAGCAAAGCCCATGCGCCGGTGCTACCGGCTTTGCCGCTCCGATCAGGCCGGAGCCTGCCATCTCGCGGAACTCGTCCACCTCCATCTCCCCTGATCCGATCCTTAACAGACTTCCTGCTGTACGGCGTACCTGCTGAGGAAGGAATGCATTGGCCACCATATCAAAGAACATTAAACGGCCCTCTCGCCGCACCTCAGCTTTGAAGACGGTACGCACCGTGTTCTTCGCTCCACCTTCGTTGTTAGTGAAGGGCGCAAAATCATGTTGGCCGAGCAATATCTCACACGCTTTACTCATTGCCTCAGCATCCAGTTTCCCGGTCACACGGTATGCCCATCTACGATGCCGTGGTGAATGCACCGAATCATTGAGAATGGTATAGCGATATTCCCGGCTAAGTGCATCCCTCCGGACATCAAAACCCATCCCCACATTGCAGGCACCTTTGATCGATATATCGGGTGGCAGATAGAAATTCAGCGCTCTCAGGAAGGTTAGCGGGGGAAGCGCTGAAGCGGTCTCGAAAGTTGCCACCTGTCCCCATGCATGAACCCCGGCGTCGGTGCGGCCAGCCCCGTGGAGGCGAACCGCCTCCCCAGTAACTTTGAATATCGCCCTCTCCAGTTCTCCCTGTATTGTGGGCACGTTAATCTGAATTTGAAATCCATGGTAGCTCGTGCCCTCGTATTCGATAAGCAAGGCAATCTTAGCCAATTCTAAACCAGCTCAAGCTGAATCTCCGGAGCCCCATCGCCGAGGCGCGGCCCCAGTCTCGCCATCCTGGTGTAGCCACCGGCTCTAGCGGCATACTTTGGCGCCACTTCATCGAATACCTTCTTAACCACGTCCTTATCCCTTATGAACGCCAGTGCCTGACGCCGCGCATTCAGGTCACCTGCTTTGCCTAAGGTGATCATTCTCTCGGCCAGGGAGCGAACCTCCTTGGCCTTGGCCTCAGTAGTGACGATCTTTCCATATCGCAGGAGATCTCTCACCTGATTACGGTATAGCGCTAACCGATGGCTTGTACTCCTGGAAAGTCTCCGTCCCGCCACCCCGGTGTCTCATTTATTCTCCCTCACAACAAAACCACTCTCCTGCAGCTTCTTCATCATCTCTGCACGCTCAGGGTCCTCAGAAATCTCCTCTTCAGCGGGCACCTCATCCCCGCCCTCCCCTTCAGTCTCGGCAGCTTGAGGTTTCTCCAGAACTCCGATGGCTGCCAGTCGCTCCTGGATCTCTTCCCAGGATTTCGGGCCGAGATACTTCATATCAATCAACTCTCCCCTGGTCTTTCCCAGAAGTATCCTTACGCTGGTGATCCCAGCTCGCCGGAGAGCATTGTACGTCCGCGGGTTAAATCCCAATTGATCGAGAGGCATGTCAAGTTTTTCCGATAGTGGCGACGGCTTTTCTGCCACGGCAACCGCTTCCTCCGGCTGCTTACCAAGTTTTAGAAAGGTGGAGAACTGCTGAGCTAGAATCCGAGCACTTGTGGCCACTGCATCCTCCGGGGAGATGGTGCCATCGGTCAATACGTCGATTATCAGTCGATCATAGTCACTCCTATCCCCGATCTTGGTCTTCTCCACCTTGTAGTTCACCCTTCGGATTGGCGTAAAGACGGCATCCAGGGGCAGGACCCCTATGAACTGTCCATCGCTGGGGCCGGCACGGATGTAGCCCTTGCCGATCTCAACGGTGAACTCGACGTTCAGGCTCGCCTCGGGCGAGTCCAGGGTAGCCAGATAATGGTCCGGATTTGCGATCTCAAATTCGGCCGAGGGTTTTATGTCGCCGGCGCGAACCTCCCCCTCCCCACTGGCCTCAAGAATGAGTTTGTCGGATCGATCTGAGAAGCAGCGCAGTCGTATTCCCTTGACGTTCAGCAGGAATTCCAGGGTATCCTCCTTCATGTGAGGAATGGTGGAGAATTCGTGCTGTATCCCCTCGATCTTGACGGCGGTCACCGCGGCACCAGGCAACGAGCCCAGCAGAACCCGTCGCAGAGCATTGCCCAGCGTGAGACCATATCCGGGATCCAATGGCTCAATAACGAAGTGCCCCGTAGTTCTCGGACACCAACCGGTAGTCTATTGAAGCGCTTACAATCTCAGGCAACTCTTAGACCTCCTGCTTAGCGTGTAGATCATAGCGTGTAGGGGGTAGGTGAGGGGCTACCCGCTACCTACTACCCGCTATCTTATCTGGAATAGTATTCTACAATGAGCCTTTCGTTAATGGTGACCCCGATTTCATCCCGCGACGGGAGCGTTAAAACCTTTGCGGTGAGCGACTTATCATCTACACTCAACCATCCTGGTATATGCCTGGATCCGATATCCTGCAAAGCAGCTTGATAGGGAATAAGCCCTTGTTTGCCAGCCATCCAGGCAATGACATCACCTGGTTTGACCAGACACGAAGGAATGTCTGTTTTGCGTCCGTTGAGAGTAAAATGTCCGTGTCGAACCAGTTGTCTCGCCTGACGGCGGCTGTCAGCAAAGCCGAGTCGATATACTACACTGTCCAGCCTCATTTCCAATATCCGCAGCAGGTTCTCACCGGCAAGCCCGGGAATTCTCTCGGCCTCGGCGAAGTGCTTCCTGAACTGACGTTCCAGGATGCCATAGATATTCTTGGCCTTCTGCTTCTCCTTCAATCGAATGCCATATTCGGACATCTTCCTCGGGCGCGAGCGTTGTCCGTACCCCGGTGCATTATGCTTTCGCTCCAGGGCACACTTTGGACTAGCGCACCTTTCGCCCTTGAGCATCAATTTTTCACCCTGGCGTCGACATAGCCGACAGACGGGCCCTGTGTAACGGGCCATATTCCCTCCTCAAATTCGTCTCTTCTTCGGTGGACGGCACCCATTGTGAGGCGTAGGCGTAACATCCCTGATGCTTAGTACATTGAGACCGCTGGCTTGCAGCGTACGGATAGCAGCCTCACGCCCGCTGCCGGGACCTCTTATGTACACGTCAACGTGACGCAACCCGTGCTCCATCCCTCGCCGAGCCACTTCAGAGGCAGCCCTTTGCGCGGCGAACGCGGTTCCTTTGCGTGATCCCTTAAATCCAACGGTGCCCGAACTGCCCCAGGCGATTACATTTCCCCTCTCATCAGTCAGGGTGATCATGGTATTATTGAAGGTGGACTGTATGTAAGCGCGGCCTTTCACTACCCCCTTGCGCTCACGTTTCCTGATCCCCGTGCTCTTCTTTCTTACTGCCATCTTATCCTCGCTATTTCTTGGTCATGCCGCGGCGCCGGCCTCTGCCGGCCACGGTCTTGCGCGGCCCACGCTTGGTTCGAGCATTGGTCTTGGTCCTCTGGCCATGAACGGGAAGCCCCCTCCGGTGTCTTATCCCGCGGTAGCATCCCATTTCAATGAAACGCTTAATATTGAAGGTGACTTCTTTCCTTAAGTCGCCCTCGACCTTGTATTGTTTATCGATGACTTCACGGATGCGATTGAGCTCCTCATCGCTGAGATCCCCAACCCTGGTGGCGGGATTAACGCCGGTCTGAGTCAGTATCCTCTTGCTCAAGGTGGGGCCAATGCCATAGATATAGCGAAGGGATATCTCCACCTGTTTGTTCGCCGGAATGTCAACACCTGCAACACGTGCCATTTCTACTCCCCACATTAGCGCCTCCGGCGCTAACCTTGTCGCTGCTTATGCCTGGGATTAGAGCAAATAACCCGCACCACGCCTTTACGTCTCACAATCTTGCATTTGTTGCAACGGGCCTTAACCGAAGCCTGGACTTTCATCGAATGACCTTAGCGCCGCATCTAGGATGCGGCCTCCTCTATTTAAAGCGATAGGTAATACGTCCTCGCGAGAGATCGTAAGGCGAGAGTTCCACTAAGACCCGGTCACCTCGCACGACCTTGATGAAATAGCGCCTCATTTTCCCCGAAGCATGGGCTAACACCAGGTGCCCATTGGGCAGCTCCACGCGAAACATGCCATTGGGCAAGGGCTCGACCACTGTACCCTCAACTTCAATGGCTTCCTTTTTTCCCCATAAATCCTCTCGCTAGACCTCCGTTCTAAGTTTAGAGTTCTGAGGTTGGCAATACTCGGAACTCGATACTCTGAGTTCACTCGTCCACAGTCAGTATCTCCGCTACGCCGTTGGTGACGGCGATAGTATGCTCAAAGTGTGCCGAAAGGCTGCCGTCCGCCGTGACCACCGTCCAGCGATCGGGGAGCACCTTGGTGGCCCAGCCGCCCGCGTTGATCATCGGTTCGAGTGCCAGAGTCATGCCTCGTTTCAGTACCGGCCCTTTGCCTGGCGGTCCAAAATTGGGAATCTCCGGTTTTTCGTGCATCTCTCGCCCAATCCCGTGCCCCACATACTGTCTTACCGGCGAGAAGCCGGCGGACTCAGCACGGAACTGGATCGCCGCTGAAATATCGCTGAGATGAGCCCCTTCCTGGGCTGCCGCGATACCGGCTTCCAGAGATCGGCGAGCGGTATCGATGAGCCTTTTTGCTTCGGGGCTTACCTTGCCCACTCCCACGGTTATCGCCGCATCCCCCTGAAAACCATTATATATCGCTCCCACATCGATGGCAATCAGATCGCCTTCTTGAAGGACTCTCCCCCCCGGCCGGCCATGAACCACCTCTTCGTTCACTGAAGTGCAAATAGAGGCCGGAAAACCTCGATATCCCTTGAACGAGGCCCGTGCCCCGTACTCTTGAAACATCCGTGCGGCAATGGCATCCAGCGTCCCGGTGTCTATGCCCGGCCTTATCTCTTTATTCAAGGCGGCGAGAATGGCTGCTACGATCCGTCCCGCCTGGCGCATGATGTTTATTTCGTTTGGCGACTTAATGATGATACCCATTGTTAGTCGAGAGTCGAGAGTCCCCCACCTCCCTCATCACTCCTCACTCATAACTCCGCACTCTTTAGAGCACTGAGTATCTCTTTGCTTACCATCTCTACGCTCTGAGCACCCTCTGCCTCCAGGAGCTTCCCCTTCTTAGCATAATAGTCGATCAGGGGAGCAGTCTGAGAAAAATAGACCTCTATGCGTTTTCGTACGGTTTCCTCTGCATCGTCAGGACGCTGGTAAAGCTCTCCGCTGCAACGGTCGCATTTACCCGACACCTCTGGTGGCTTATTGACTGCATGATATGGCGCCTGGCAATCACGGCAAATCCACCGTCCGGAGAGGCGTCTAACCAGTTCCTCATTCGAGACCTTAATATAAAGCACTCTGTCGATGCTCTTGTTCTCATCTCTTAAGGCTCCCTCCAGGGCCTCGGCCTGCTGCAGGGTTCGAGGGAAGCCATCTAAGATGAAACCCTGGCCACGATCGAGTGTCGCGATCCGTTCCAGAATCATCCTCACCGTCACCTCATCGGGAACCAGAAGTCCTCTCTCCATATAAGAGCTAACCATATTCCCGAGCTCTGTTCCACTGCTCTGTGCCTGTCGAAAGAGATCGCCGGATGCGATATGAGCTAGTCTTAACTCTCTAGAGATCATCTCTGCTTGAGTTCCCTTGCCTGCCCCTGGGGCACCAAGAAGAATAATGTTCATCCGATTCTCCTTTCACTTTATGAATCCTTCGTAATGACGCATCAGGAGCTGTGCTTCCATCTGTCGCATAGTGTCCAGAACTACCCCAACCACAATGAGCAATCCGACCCCGCCGATGATCATCACGGGTTCGTGCAGTGGGACGCCGGCCATCCACTGGCCGATCACCGGCGTGATCGCAACAAACCCCAGAAATATCGCCCCGCCCCAGGTTATTCGCATGAGAACTCCATTTACGTATTCCGCCGTGGATCTTCCAGGACGAATGCCCGGAATGAAAGCCCCTTGTTTCTGCAAGGTCTCGGGGATATTCTGCTGCTCAAAGGTAATTATGGTATAGAAGAAGGTGAAGCCAAGGACAAGGAGGAAAAGGAAGCTATAATAAGCCCACCAAAAGTCTCCTCCGGCGGTGAAGTTGTCTATAATCCAATTGGCAAAGTTGGGATCTACCCCTGGCGGATTGGCAAACCAGGTGGCTATCGTCGCCGGAAACATTATGACGGCAAAAGCAAAGATGACGGGAATCATCCCGGCCGAGTTTACTCGGAGGGGGATATGGGTGCCACCACTCTGCCGGTAAACCCTCCCACCACGGAAAGTGCTCTTGGAATACTGAACCGGAATGCGCCGGTGGCCTTCGGTGACAAACACTATAAGCAGCGCAAGGGCCCCCAGCATTAGCAGCAGCATCATTACGCCCCAGAGTTCGGCAACCACGTACGTGCGTCCGATTTGCTCCGGCATGCCGGCTATAATCCCGCCGAAGATGATTATCGAGATACCATTACCGATGCCGCTCTCGGTGATCCGTTCTCCCAGCCAGACAAGCAGCATCGTGCCGGCGGTGAGGCTGAGTACCATGGATATCGTGGGGAGCAGGAGCTCTCCGTATAGGCCAACGCTGATGGCAGCCGGTACTCCCGCCGCCATGGGGCGACTGAAGAGTATCAATTGCCCATATCCCTGAAGCATCGCCAGGGGGACAGTCAGCCAGAGGGTATACTGCTTCAGTTTGTTTCTCCCCCCCTCTCCCTCTCGCGATAGCATCTGAAGTCTTGGAATGACCGGTACCATCAGTTGCATGATGATCGAGGCGGTTATATAAGGGAAAATCCCCACGGCGACTATGCTGAGATTCCGCATCGCTCCCCCGGCGAAGAGGTCGAGCATGCCCAGGAATGGTTGAGCCTCAAAGATCTCACGGAGTGCGCCGACATCAACCCCGGGCAGTGGAATATGAGCAGCAAAGCGAAAGACCACCAGAATGCCGAAGGTGAAAAGCAGCTTCCGCCTCAAGTCGGGGTGATGGAGAGAGTCCATCACCGCCTGCAGTAGCTTGGGCATCCCACCCTGTCCTCCAGAACGCTGTATCATGTGATCACCTCCGCTCTTCCCCCAGCACCTTCTATCTTATTCCTAGCTGTCTGTGAGAACTTATTGGCTTTCACCACCAACTGGTGAGTAAGCTCACCCTGCCCCAGAACTTTGACCGGATCCTTGAGTCCTTTCACGATCCCCGCGGATACCAGTTCCTGTGGGGTTACCTCCGCACCCTCAGGAAAGACATTTAATCGCCCTATATTAACGATGGCATATTCCGTACGGAAGATATTGGTGAAGCCTCTCTTGTAGGGCAATCGCTTTACCAGGGGATTCTGTCCCCCCTCAAAGAGTGGACGAACTCCGCCCCCGGATCGAGACTTCTGTCCCTTGAGGCCACGGCAGGAATAGGTGCCATGCCCGCTGCCGACACCACGCCCCACCCTCTTCCGTTTATGTTTGGCGCCCTCCGGGGGGCGCAGCTCGTTCTGTTTCAAGCCTCACCTTCCCGACCGATTTCTTCCACCTTAACCAAATGTCTGATCTTCCTGATCATGCCGCGAATCTGCGGAGAATCATTATGCTCAACTACGCCGTTCAACGAGCGAAGGCCCAGGGCCTTGACCACCAGTCTTTGATTCCTGGCGTAACCGATAGCGCTCTTCTTCCAGGTAACGCGCAGCCTAGACATTCAAGTTCTTCTCCTTGCCCCTCTTGGCCAATTCCTCTTTCGGGTCCTTGAGCTCGCTCAGCGCGCGAATAGTCGCCTGAACTACATTGATGGGATTAGGGCTTCCCTGCGATTTGCTCAAGATATCCCTTATGCCAGCGGATTCAACCACGGCTCGGACGGCCTTGCCGGCGATCACCCCGGTTCCAGGGGCCGCAGGTTTCAGCAAGATCTTAGTAGCACCAAATTTGGAAACTATCTCATGAGTGATAGTGCTCCCATTCATCGGCACCCGGATAAGGTTCTTCCTGGCTACGGCTGCTCCCTTTCTGATAGCTACCGGGATCTCTTTGCCCTTGCCAAGACCGGAGCCTACATGACCCTGATTATCGCCAACCACCATCAGGGCGCTGAAGGAAAGCTTCCGCCCGCCGCTCACCGTCTTGGCCACCCGCCTGATATGAACCAACGTCTCAGTCAGGTTCAGCTCCTCTGGATTGATCCTTTCGTTCATAAAGACCTCAGAATTTTAGTCCCGCTTCTCTAACTGCCTCTGCCAGTGCTTTAACCCGGCCGTGATACTTGTATCCCCCACGATCGAAGGCAACCTGCTCAATGCCTCTATCCAGGGCTCGCCTGCCCAATAACATGCCCACGAGTTTAGCATCCTCGGTCTTGGATTGGGTTTGTGCCCTCACACCGGGATCAAGCGAGGAAGCTGAGGCCAGGGTCTGCCCCGAGGTATCATCCAGGATCTGGGCATAGATGTGCTTCAGACTGCGGAAAACGCAAAGACGAGGTCGCTTATGCGTGCCCGTGACCCTCTTACGAATCCTGAGGTGTTGCCGCTTCCGTTTGATCCTGGTATCTCTATCACTTGCCATGTTATTTCTTGGCCTTCCCTGACTTGCCTGCCTTGAGACGTACTTGTTCACCGGAATACCGTACGCCCTTGCCTTTGTAATGGTCAGGGGGCCTCAGGGCTCTGATCTGCGCCGACACCTTACCCACCAGCTCCTTGTCAATCCCTGAGACCATCACCTTATTGGTGCCTTTGATGCTAAATGATATACCCTGTGGAGCGGAGACCTCGACAGGATGGGAATAACCCAGTTGGAAGATCAGTTTCTCTCCCGAAAGCTGAGCTCGATATCCCACTCCCACGATCTCCAGGTCCTTGTGAAACCCCTCGCTTACCCCTTGAACCATATTGGCGATAAGGGTCCTGGTGAGGCCGTGAAGGGAACGGTGGGTCTTGCTGTCTGTGGGCCTTGATACTGTGAGAACCCCATTACTTAATTCAATCGACATATCAGGTGATATGGAACGACTAAGCGTTCCCAGCGGCCCTCTGGCGGCAATCTTACCTCCCTCAAAGTCCACCTCAACCCCTTCAGGTACAGGTATCGGCATCCTACCTACTCTCGACATCGTCTCCTACCATACATAGCATAGAACCTCACCGCCGATTCCCTTCCGCCATGCCTCTTTCCCCACCATTACCCCCTGCGTAGTAGAGAGAATGGCGACCCCCAATCCGCCATATACCCGGGGGATTTCCCCTTTCCCGGCGTACACCCTCAGACCGGGTTTGCTTACACGCTTAAGGCCTTTGAGTACCGGCTCCTTTTCCGCAGTATACTTAAGGTGTACCTTTATGACCCGCTGAGGAGTATTGCCCCTTAGAATCTCATAATCTTTGATAAACCCCTCGTCCTTGAGCACCCTGGCAATATCAATCTTGATACTTGAGGAGGGAACCAATGCAAAATCGGCGCCAACCATATTGGCGTTTCTCACCCTTGTTAGCATATCTGCTATGACATCAGTTGTACTCATGATTGCTCTCCCGGATTACCAACTGGACTTCCTTACCCCGGGGAGCTGGCCCTCATTGGCCAGCTTTCGGAAGCAAATGCGGCAGAGTTCAAAATAGCGCAGGTAGGCCCGGGGTCGGCCACAGAGGCGGCAACGATTCCTGTGCCTCACCGCATATTTGGGGATTCTCTGAGACTTTACTATTTGAGAAGTCTTTGCCACAGTATCTCCTTATCTAGTAAAGGGCATGCCCATGAGCTCCAGAAGACGTCTTCCTTCCTCATCGGTACGGGCCGTGGTAACGATAGAAACCTGCAAGCCTCGAATTTTGTCGATCTTGTCATAGCTTATCTCAGGAAAGATAATCTGCTCCTTCATTCCTAAAGAGTAGTTACCTCGCCCGTCGAAGGAATCTCGGGAAACGCCATGAAAATCCCTTATGCGGGGGAGGACCACATTGACCAGCCGGTCGAGGAACTCGTACATCCTCCTACCCCTGAGTGTCACCATCAGTCCAATAGCCATGCCCTGGCGTAGCTTGAAGCCGGCTATCGACTTGCGGGCGCTGGTTATCACCGGGCGCTGTCCCGAGATTGTG